>JAJRYU010000778.1 GCA_024275615.1 Planctomycetota bacterium | reverse complement strand
GTCGTGAAACTGGGCGGGCGGTTGTTAGGATTGGCAGAGCATTTGTACGGAGCAGAACCTTGAACGATCGACCCATCATCGGTGTTTCTTCTCGCAAGATTTATTTCACCCACAATGACCGTCCTTATCCCCGATTTGGGGTGTCCATGAACTACGTTCAGGCGGTCGAAGCTGCAGGTGGAGCGCCAATAATCTTGCCCTTGACCCAAAGCGCCGACGTCTTGAAGCAACTCTTGTCGGTTTGTGATGGATTGTTGCTCACAGGCGGGTTTGACATCGACCCTTCATGGTACGGCGAAGAGCCCCATGCCAAGATCGAAGCCATCAATCCCCTCCGGGATGTCACCGAGATGATCATCACCAAGCATGCCTTGGAACGGGACATGCCGATTTTTGCCATTTGCCGTGGCATGCAGGTCCTCAATGTCGCAGGCGGCGGGACCCTCTTTCAAGACATCGCCAGCCAGCACGATCATGACACTCTGCTCCATTTTCAGAAACTCACCGAAGAATACCCATCTCACAGCATTGATATCGCTGAGAATAGCTGGTTGCGGCACATCGCCGGCGACGGTCGCACGCGCATCAACAGCTATCATCACCAGTCGGTCAAAGATGTCGCCCAAGGTTTCAAAGTCACCGCGCAAGCACCGGACGGAGTGATCGAGGCTATTTCGAGCACGAGCCACACCTTTGCTCACGGCGTACAGTGGCATCCAGAGCTGACTTACACCAATTTGGACTTCAATCTCGCCATGTTCCGCTCCCATGTTGAAGCGGCCGGCCACTATCATGTGAAGTGCAAACAGTCCGTGAGTTGAAAGCCGTTCTCCCAAATCGCATAATCGCCTAATGAAGCGTACCAAGAGCGGTGCGTAAGTGCTTTCCTCATAACAGGATGACTCTCGATGTCGAAGCCAGATGACACCATGGAGAAACTCGTTTCCTTGTGCAAACGCCGAGGTTTCATTTTCCCGAGCAGTGAGATCTACGGCGGATTGAAGTCCTGTTGGGATTACGGACCCTTGGGCGTGGAACTCAAACGCAACGTCAAAGAAGCCTGGTGGCAACACATGGTGCGACGCCGTGCCGACGTTGTTGGCATTGACTGCAGTATTCTGATGCATCCCAAGGTCTGGGAGACCAGTGGGCACCTTGCTGGATTCAACGACCCTATGGTCGATTGTAAGACCTGCAAGGCTCGTTTCCGTGCTGACACCATGGAAAGCCAAGTTTGCCCCAAGAAACCCTCGAAACGACCCGGTGAATGCGACGGCGAGCTGACTGAGCCACGTCAGTTCAATCTCATGTTCAAGACCAGCATGGGACCAGTGGAGAACAGTGATTCTGTAGTGTATTTGCGGCCTGAAACAGCCCAGGGCATTTTCGTCAACTTCAAGAACGTAGTTGATACCTGCCGCATGAAACCGCCTTTTGGCATCGCCCAACAAGGGAAGTCATTTCGCAACGAAATCGTCACTGAGAACTTCATTTTCCGAAGTCGCGAGTTCGAGCAAATGGAGATGGAGTTCTTCGTACCCCCAGCCGAGGCTGACAAATGGTATGAATTCTGGCGTGATGCCCGCTACGCGTGGTTTACTGATCTCGGCGTCAACAAGGACAAGCTCCGTTTGCGTGAGCACGACAGCGATGAGTTGGCCCATTATTCAAAATGCTGCGCCGACATCGAATATGAATTCCCCTTTGGCTGGAAAGAGCTGGAGGGCATTGCCAATCGAACCGATTTTGATTTGCAGCGTCATGCTGAGGCAACCGGGCGTGATCTACGTTTCTTCGACGATCAAAGCAAAGAACGCTACTTCCCCCATGTCATTGAACCGGCACTAGGAGTTGACCGTGCCACCTTGACTTTCTTGGTGGACGCCTACGACGAGGAAGAACTGGCAGAAGGGGATACCCGCACCGTTCTCCATCTTCACCCCTCGCTGGCTCCCATCAAGGCGGGCATCTTCCCCTTGGTGAAGAAAGAAGGATTGCCGGAGATTGCCCACAACTTGGAAGACGAATTGCGCTCAGAATTCAATGTCTTCTACGATCAAAGTGGAGCGATCGGCCGGCGCTACCGACGTCAAGATGAAGTCGGCACACCTTTTGGCATCACCATTGACTTCGACACCAAGACAGACCAAGCGGTCACCATTCGCGAGCGTGATTCCATGGCCCAAGAGCGTGTCGCCCTTGACCAAGTCAAAAACTACCTCCGAGGACGCGTCTTGCCCGAACAGGCCTGAATAGCACGAGCCTGGTCTTCTCACCTATCTGCTCCGAGGGCAGGATTTGTGGTGAGTGGATAAACATGCCGGCATATTCGATCACGCCCACGAAACTCCCTGGTCGATGCATGATGGTATGCAAATTCTGGAGAGTCTCATGACTGCTACAATAACCTTGGACGACGAAAGTGTGGCATCGGATGATGCAGCACTCATTCGAAAAGCAGCATTCTTACGCGCGAAAGCTCACCTTGAGGCTCGCCTTGAGGGCAATGATGATGCCAAGCCGGTGGGGCGGGCGTGGGTGCGACCTATTATCGTCAATGCTCTTGTGGCGCCCCTCGCCATCGGTGGCGCCTATTTGACTTACTTGTCTGTAACCATGGATCAAGCCAACTGGTTCTTACCCTTGTTCCTGGGCGCCCTAACGGTCGTTCTTGGAGCTTTTTGTGTCTTGGCGATTCAGGGTTCCAAGAGCACAACACCGAAGCGAGCCCTCACTCTCTACTATCGCAATCTCTCGGCCGGAAGCTACAGGCGAGCTCAAGATCATGTCTTGCCATCGGATCGTGATGACTTTCCTCGTTTCATGCCGCGACTTGGACACCTGCCGATTGACAAGACTGGGCAGGAGTACCGCTTTGATCAAGAAAGTGGGTTCCGAGAATTCTGGAAGACAGTCTTTCGCCCGAGTGCGTTTTCAAGGTGGGTTCCCAAGGTGAAGGGGCTTAGACAGATGCAGGTGGGCGATGACGTCGTAGTGGCGACTTTCTCCCTCTACATGACCAAGAGTTCGCTATTGCAGATCATGGGGATCGTCCAGTCCACTGAGTTGCAACTTCAAAAAATCGTCGTTCGAGTTGACGATACTTGGCAAATGTTGAATGGCGAGTGGATGGGCGAAGAAGAATACGATGTCGATTGGCTCCAAGCCGACGACTAACCCGGTCTTGCGGTCATGAGGCGGTGGTCAAATGCGGCCACGAATCTATCGCCGTTGCGGAATCAAACCTGAGTGCCGACCCTCTCGCTCGTCGTCAGTTTCCTTTGAGTCTAGCGTAGCAGCAGATTGCCGGACGCCGAGCAACACGGTGCTCAGGCGGACATCGTCTACGCCCTTTCCCGATCTCGACGCCCGCTGACAAGAGGCAATGCTCATTTAACCACGGTCTTGCCGTGAGGCATTTCCTTGAGCTGCTCATCCCGGCATAAAAAAACACCCCCGCTCAGGAAAGCGGGGGTGTTTGTTCACGTTAGCGACGGCTCACGCCGTTGAGATCAGTTGATCATAGTAGAAGCTGAGCTGACAGGTCCGCCCATAGAACCACCAATCGGGATGATCTGGACAGTCACATTGTTGCCAGAAGCCACACCATCGGCAGCAGCATTCCAACGGATGCTGATTGTGCCAGGGGCCAGGTTGACGGTTTCCTGATAGGTGACCAAGGTTGCAAATGCTCCGGTTGCCGAACCATTGCCATTGGTGAAGCGAACGATGACGAAGCTGCAGTCACCTTCAGCATCAGCCAGATCAAACTTGATCAGAGCGTTTGCCGGGGAAGTGCTGCTGACAACGACGTTGCTCACACTTGGCGGGGTATTGGCGAATTGAAACACTTCAATCGTGTCGAGGACCGTGTTCGTAGCCATGGTGCCTGTGACACCGCCGACCACGGCGATCTAACCCGTTTGCAAAGTTGTTTGCGTATGGAGAGCACGGTCATCGACGAGGTCGAAGGTCGGGTCCATAGTTGGGTTTGCCAAAGTGAAGCTACCGATAGCATTGTCGGTAAACTTCGATGGAATGAAGAGTTCGGCTGTGCCCAATGTTGAAAGAGCTCCGCCAAAACCGCCTGTCACCAGGAGGCTGCCGTCGCCGAGGCGAGAGGCTGCGTGAGCGTGACGGCTTGCAGCGAGCTGAACGGCGCCGCCGGTACCTGTGGGTGACGTAAAGCCTGCGTTAATGGTTCCACCACTGGCCGCATCGATACCACCGAAGGGGCGATAGAAGTCGACCGTGGCCAAAGTTGTGCCGCCAGTTGTGCGGCCACCAGCCAAAGCGCAGATACCGTTGACCAAGAGGTTAGCGGTGTGCCCAACACGGTCAATCGTTGTGCCGGTGTCGGTGAACGTGTTGGTCTTTGGATCAAAGATGTAGGCGTTAACCGCCGCATTGGCGCCATTGAAGCCACCGGCGATGAGCACGGTGCCGTCAGGTAGCAAGCAATGAGTGTGGGCTGCGCGTGCTGGGAAACCACCTGGGGTTGTCAAAGCGGTGAAGGCGCCGGTTGCCGGATCATAGACTTCGGCGGTTGCCAAAGGTGCTCCAGCGGCATCAACACCACCGGTGATGAGGATGCGGTGGGCGGGCATCGAGCAGGCCGCGTGTGGACTACGCTTTGCTGTCATGTTGCCCGTTGTACCCGTCACCGACGCAGTGGCACCATTGGGCCC
>JAJRYU010000777.1 GCA_024275615.1 Planctomycetota bacterium | reverse complement strand
CCCGTGGCCGGGTGTCACAGCTTTCCAAGAAACTGACGCCAAGAACCAACCAAGCGCAGCACCCGCCAAAACGTCACTGGGGTGATGAGCGCCGATATAGATGCGCCCCACACCAATCAAAATTGCCAAAACCCAAACAAGAGGCACAAATCTGGACCGGGGAACCCAAGCTGTGACAAAAACAGCAACAGCAACAGCGAAGGCAGAATGCCCGGAGGGAAAACTCCTAAAATCAAAATGATCGAATAGGACTCGCAAGCGCTCTTGCATGCCCTCCGGCTGACAGGGGCGAGGACGGTGGGTGACGCGCTTCAGAACTCCGACAACGGCTTCACACAGAATCCAAGAAGTGACAAAAGCGCAAAGAGCACTGCGTTGAGATTCTAAACGGCGCCATAGGAACGCCAAGAAGAACAAACTCAAGAAAAAGGCCAGTTCCAATCGTGTCGACCACCGATCGAGGAAATAGGCCGCTCGATCCAATCCCCACACTGGTTGGTCAGGGTTGACAGCCGCGACAATAAACTCGTCGATTGGAGAGACGGCCAGTGCGAGAAACCCCAAGAGAATGGGCCACTCAATCCCCAAGGCTCTCGGCAAACCGATTTGGGTGGTCAATGTGTCGGCAGATCGGTGATTCAATTTGCTATTCCCAAGGTGTTCCACTTAAGACCAAATCGAGAAAAAGGCCTGCAAATCGCAATTGGGCCACTTCGAACCGAAATGAGTCCGGATCTGGGCGCCACGACCTTAACATTCCAAATCGCCATGGACTTGTACAAGCTATCCTAAGGCAAATACCTGAATCCCCTTGAGTTACGAACATCATGGAACCGATCGTGGAGGTATACTGCAATCCTCCCTTCGGTGCTATCATAGGATTCACCGTTTGTTCATTGTCAAAATCCAAGGGAATTTTCCCCCATGTCCAAGACAAGATTCATTTGCACGATCGGCCCCAAAACCGCCTCCAAGACCTGGCTCACCAAGCTCCACGCCTCTGGTATGAATATTGCGCGAGTCAATGGCGCCCACGGTTCCCTTGACGACGTCAACAAGATGATCGCACAACTCAAGAAGGACCTGCCGAAGGGAGTTGAGATTCTCCTCGATTTACCCGGGAACAAGATCCGCACCGACAACATAGCCGAACCTATCATGCTGAGTAAAGGTGCCGAGTTTGTCATCAAGCCGGACAATTTGACGTACCGACCGCTCTACAAGAGTCTCAAAATCGGCGATCAGATCTCTGCCGCCGATGGCAGTATCAAACTTGAAGTCACGGCAATCAAGGGCGAAGACATACACACAGTCGTCCATGTCGGCGGGCCCTTGGCAACACGTAAGGGCATCAACATTCGCGGTATTCATGGCGAAATCCCTTTCGACTTCGAACGAGATATTGACCTGCTCAACATCGCCATAGATGCGGAGATAGACTACGTCGGTCTTTCCTTCGTGCGGAGCGTCGAACAAGTCCGGCGCATTCAATCGCAATTGGTCGGCACATCCATCAAGGTCATCGCCAAAGTCGAAACTGCCGAGGCCGTTGTCCAAGTCGACAAGATTCTGGCTGACGCAGCCATGATCATGATCGATCGAGGTGACCTTGAGGCGGAGATAGGCAAGGAACACGTGCCTCTCACCCAGAAGATGGTTTTGAAGAGAGCCGCTGAAGTTGATGTGCCGGTGATCATTGCTTCCCAGTTTCTTACGTCGATGCTTGATAAGCCTCTGCCTTTCATGGCTGAGGTTTCAGACATTGCCAACGCTGTCCTTGACGGCGCCAACATATTGATGCTGTCCGAAGAGACAGCCATCGGCGAATACCCTGAAGAGTGTATCGCCACGATGTCCAGAGTCGCTAGCGCCGTCGAAGACGCCTTGGCGCGGGACTTCGAGGCCGTCATTTTGGCTGCTGGTCCATCGACAGGATTTGGCTCACTGACAAAAAACAAGCACAAATGCATGCTCGACGTTGGTGGAACAACCATCATCAACCATATCATGAAAAACATGAAGCTTGCCGGCATTCCTTCCGAGAAAGTGACGATTGTTACCGGCTATAACAACGACCAAATCGAACACTACATGGGAGCCAATGTCTTTGACGGCAACTTCGTCTATAACCCATGGTACGAAACCACAAATATGGCGGTTTCACTTTGGCTGGCCCAAAAACGCGATGCAAATCTCATCCTGTGTTACGGCGACATCATTTTTGAACCTTCAATCCTGGAAGACCTCATTGCCGCCGAAGGTGATATCGTTCTCGCCATCGACAACCGGTCCAATTTTGATGCCGAAGACGAAAAAGTGATCATCAATAGTCAAGGTCACGTGATCAGAGCATCTAAAGAAATCCCCGACGACGAAGCCAACGGCGAATTCATTGGTTTGGCGAAAATCTCGCGCAAAGGTTCCAGGAGTCTCTGGGACCAGCTGGGTAAGATTGTCCGCGAAGAGAACATGCATAGCTTCTTGAGCGACGTGTTCGAAAGAATTGCCAATTCTGGGCAGCCGGTGAATTCTTGTTTAACCCACGGACGAGCCTGGAACGACAACGACAATCTTGTCGACCTTGGAGTGTCGCGTGAAAAAATCTATCCGCGCATCCGAGACGCTCGTTCCGCGCAGAAAGTAGAAGCAAAACGATGAATGACCCTCTTGGAGGGCAGCTTATCAATCGCGAATGTCCTCAAGACTCTCGCGATGATAAGCGTGCCTACGGGAAATCCTTGCCATCTTTGCAGGCTGATCGCAACGCCATCCTTGACGTCGAGAAGATCGCCAATGGCACCTTTTCGCCCTTGACCGGATTCATGGGTTCCAAAGACGTCCAAGCCGTGCTGGACACAATGCACCGGACGGACGGCATTCCCTGGACCATTCCAATCGTGTTCCATGCACCGAAGAGCGATACGGCGGGCCTCAAGCCTGGGGACGACGTGGCCATAGTCAACACAACCGACCAGACTATCGCCGCCATCCTCACGATTGACGAAGTTTTCTCTATCGACAAATCTGAGTTCGCCCAAAAGGTCTACGGCACCACGGAGAGAGAGCATCCTGGCGTCAACTTGATGATGAATTGGGGAGACTCCTGCGTCGCTGGCTCTATCGAACTCATCGAATATGCCGCCAGCCTGATTCCCGGCAATTACGATTTGTCCCCGGCCCAAGTTCGCAAGCAATTCGCTGAAAAAGGCTGGCATCGCATCGTTGGGTTTCAAACAAGAAATCTCGGCCATCGGGCCCATGAACACTTGCAAAAGATCGCCTTAGAGCATGCCGATGGTTTGCTCATACACCCTCTCATCGGCTGGAAGAAAAAGGGTGACATGCAACCCGAAGTGATCTTGGAAGGTTACGAAATCTTGACGGAGAAATACTACGTCAAAGACAATACAATGCTGGCGGGCTTAACGACGGCCATGCGTTATGCCGGGCCAAAAGAAGCCGTGTTTCACTCGATCATCAGGAAGAACTTTGGTTGTACACACTTCATTGTTGGTCGCGACCACGCCGGTGTTGGCAGCTATTACGAGAAATATGCTGGCCACAAGATCTTCGACGAATTTGGCGACGAGCTGGGCATCACGCCCATGCGCCTTCATGGTCCCTGTTGGTGCGAGGTTTGCCAATCAATCGTGACGGAGCACACCTGCCCCCATGAGGACGCTTGGTTGCAAATCAGTGGCACCGATGTTCGCGCCATGCTCGCCCGAGGAGAATGCCCACCACCCAGCGTCATGCGACCAGAAATTGGCGCATTCTTGGTCCAAAAAGCCAAGGAAGACAAAGTGTTTTTCGAAGGTTAGCCCGGACGACTCATGATTGCTCTTGAGCAATCATGAGATTTCTTTCCGCGGGAAGAGCACTTTCGAGGTCGAGAGATCAGGATTAGGACTCCGGCTGGCGATTGAGGGTCTACGCCGAGATCGACATGATTTAACGAGGGCGGATGAAGGCCGGTTTGATCATTGAATGGTCAGGCTCTTCAAGTTGAGCTCACCTTGACGATAGCCAACCCAGAATTCAACCTGATATAGGCCGCCGCATCGCGGCAGCGCCGTTTCAATCGTCTGGTCTTTTCCATTCCATGAGATCTTTAGGATGATGGGGTCAACAGATGCGAACCCCTTGGAGGGAATCAATCCCACAAGAATGAGGTTGGCTTCGTTGATGGCTGAATCCCAAGTGAAGTTGAGCTTCAATCGGTGCTCGCGACCGTCAAAGAGCATGGCCGGCGTGCGGAATGCTCCTTCGTATCCCTGGGCCATGACAGTGAGCGTTTGTCTTCCTGGCAAGATCGTCGGTTCCTGCAGGTAGCCATCAAACTCAAAGTGCTTCAACATCTCGGCAGGACGCCAAGTTCGGTCTGGTGGGCCGTTGATCCCTCTTATCACTCGGATCTTGAACAGGCTCGCTTCGTCTTCGACTTTGTAGAAGCGCGCGCCGCCCTGTTGATTGAGGATAACGCGCCCCACCCATTCGCCTTTTTGGTCAATCGCTTGTACACGAATTTCTACACGGCGCGTCTCGCCTGGGAGCAAACCGTCTTCAAGATCGACTTGAGTCCCATAGGTCCACTTGGTCTCGCCATCTTTCGACCAGATGACTCTCGACCGTCCGCCAAGGCCCCAACTGCCACCGGGAAATGACCGCGTGCTGCGATTGGTGATTTTCAGAGTGATGTCAAAGGAGCCGCCACTTGTGACGAAGCGCTGGGCACCAGGCTCAAGCTCCAAGGAAGTGATTTTGATATCGCTTTCTTCAGAAAGGAATCCGAGGGATGGTCGGTAGGATCTGAGTACTTCGATCCGGCGCTCAAGCGCTGAAGAGTGAAAACGACTTTCCGCAGTACCCAAATTCTTGAGCGCCAATTCTGCTTCTTCCAACCTACCGACGAGAATCATGGCGTCGATCCGTTTCACGGCGATGCGGCGCGCGATGGACAAATCCGAAACGAGGTCAAGAGCTCGACTCAAGGCGTCTATCGCACTTTCAGCCCGGTGGCTTTCCAAGAGCTCAATACCGTCCTGCATGAGCCCGTGAGCTTTTTGCAGGCGTGAGACACGTTCGGCACCCAAGTTAGGTGTGAGCTTTTCGATGACTTCGGCATGGAACCCCGGGTCCCACCGTGCGAGCAAATAGAAGCCAACTTCGCATTGGATTTCTTCTGATAGCTCCTGCGTGACGCGTTTCAAGATATCGTGTTTGATGGGTTCAGAAAGATAGCGATCTGGAATCAGAGCGCGTACAACTTCAAGCCATTCACCTCGGCGCCCTGAACGCCAGATAGCTGACAAGAATTCCCGTCTTTCCCGGCGCGTTGAAAAGAGAGACAAGGAACTTTGAAGATCAGTCGATTCGTCCAAGTACGCCAGAACAATGCGGCGTTTCATTTTCGCCGGGACATATGGACTCTGGAGCAGGTTCTGCCAGTTCGCCACAACATCGGCATCCGTTGCTCGCACTGACGCCAGGCGAACACACAGGGCGACAAAGACCCGCGCTAGGAAGGCCTCGCCGGAGTTGCCTCGGGCAAGGACTTTCGCTTGCTCCGCCAAACGTCGCACAGACTCTGGTTTCCATTTCGGTGCCAGGGAATGGTCGCCCAACGCAAGATCATCAAAAACGAGCTTCAGCGCCAACCATCGATAGGACGGGCTGGTGGAGAAGAACCAGGATTCCGCCAAGTCTCGCCATCCTGCGGCATCCCACCCAGCCGACATGGAGAGAGCTTCGCATCGAATCTCGTCAATACCCTCCTCATCTGTCGCCAGTCGTAGGATAGTATCGCGCAATTCAAAGAGATCGTACTTGGCGACATACTTCAATCCTGCAGCGACGGTCATCGCCCGAGATGCTTTCAACTGAGCCTGTGCGCTTTGAAGCTTGCTCATCCTTATTTCATTGCTGGTATTCCGTCGGCCGAAACCGTCCGTCCACCGTCTCAATGTTTGTAGACGGCGATCCAAGTACTTGACGAGTTCAGGTTTCTCTTCGGCGCGATTCTTCTGTTCGGTAGGATCTGCTTCCACGTCATAGAGTTCGACGTAATCGAGAATCATCTGCTTTTTTAGTTTCCATTGACCTTCACGATACATCGCAGTTCTTGTCGCTGCGGCGGACAGCTCTTTGACGTCATCGGGGAGTTCTGCATAAGCGAAGCTCGGAAAACTCTCTTCGTGTACACCTGGCTCGACGATCAAAGGAGTGAGATCAGTGCCTTGATTGGCGCTCGAACCCTCCAGAGCCAAGAGACTAGCAATGGTAGGATAGACGTCGACATTTTCAGCAATCACATTGGGACGGGTAGCAGGTATTCCCGGTATGCGAATGATGAGTGGCACGCGGAGTTGAGCTTCGTGGAGGCTCGACCCATGATAGTTGAGTCCTTGCTCACCAAAAGCCTCGCCATGATCCGAATTGATGACGACAATCGTCTTATCCCACAAATCTGCTTTCTTGAGATACTCGACGACTCGAGCAACTTGAGAATCCGCATAACTCACT
>JAJRYU010000776.1 GCA_024275615.1 Planctomycetota bacterium | reverse complement strand
GGGCACTCCAACGTAAGACTATTTCTCCGACTTGATAGTCATCGAGAACGCGGAACTTCAGCGGGAGTGTTGCCATGGCCGTCACGTCCACTGTTGTTGTGTCCGGTCTTTGAATGGCGATGTCAGGCGGCAAGTCAGGCTGGGCGCTAATATTGAAGTTTGGGGCTTCACGGCTTGGTGCGCCATTGGCTCCGATGAGACGGTAGGTGTAAAAATGATCTTTGTCTAGTTGGAATTGCCACAGGAAAACGCGCCCGCCTTCGACCGTTGGTTTCAACTGAATGGGGTCGTCGGAATTCTCGTCAACAATGACGTCAAACTGTGCCACATCACTGGTGGTGCGAAAATGCATGGCAACCTGAGTGCCTCTGGGGCCGACGACATTGTACTCCCGTATGTCAGAGCGATCTTTGCGCCCCACGTCATTGATGTAGTCAGGCAAATCGTAGTCGACAAGAAGTTCCTCAACTCGTGGCGCGGTGCGGACATGAATCGTAAAAAATGGTACCTCGTCTGAATCGTCGTTGCCGGTGACGAAGAAGCCAAAAGACTCATTGACGCGCCCGAATCGATATTCAAAAACATCACTGTCAGGTTGGTTGGCGATTTCAATGGTGATGGGCCGAGCTTCTTCTGATCGAGGCAACGCAAATTTGTGGAGCTGGACGGCATTGGGCACAACGCCTCGAGCAATCGCCTCGACCAAAATGGCTGATCCCTCGGGGACCCAAACTTCGAAATTGCCCTCGCTGTCCGTTTCGTGGCGATATTGTTTCAGATTGGCGATCCGAACATCCATGACGGTTTCCGGCGGCCATTCTTGGCCCCCCAACAACAAACAGCGATTCAACCAGAGCCTAGCATGAGCCGGTTGAATCACACCGTACCCCAATACGAGGGCCATCAGGAGCAATGCGGTCAAAGCCGGTTTGAGAAGGGGACCAGCTGTCACCGATTTGGAGAAATCTTCTGGCTGCAGACGCGCAGTGATTTCAGCCACCGCAGCGGCAATCATGGCACGCGATTCCGTGGTCGCGTCCGATTTCAATTCCCGGGAAAGCTGAATTGCCGATATCAGTGAATCGCCGAATTGAGGATTGCGGGCTTGTACAAGAAGGGCGACGGCGTCGTCGGTCAGCTTGAGTCCGAAAGGTCGAATCAAAAACTGAAGGGCTCCTCGCACCATGATGGCAACCATCAAGACCAAGAGCACAGCTCGAGCACCTGTCGGCAAATGGAACAGCCAGTCCAACAAGAAGGTGCCAACGATCAGAACGCAAATCGTAACCACAAAGAAACACAAGGAGTTGCCTGCCAGAAGGATACGAATACGACTTCTGACTTGTGCCAACTTGCTGACGAGTGGGTTAATGTCCATGAAATCAGAGATCCTCGCCTTAGCGTTGAAAAATCGGCAAATACCGATGAGGAATTTGCAGGATAATGGTTGCGATTGCTGTGCCAAAAACATCCCCAGGACCTGGTCGATTGCGCCAGGATCCATTGGGTTGCTGGAATTTCAATAGTTCGCGGCGCATTCTTGGCCAGTAAAAGTCTTCCCAGAGGCCACGGTTCTTCTCAGCATCTCCCGCCAAGAACATGACTTGGGCGGTGTAATACTGACCGTACCAATAGAAATAACTCGGGTAACCTTCTTTTGTATTCGGACGTAGACGCGTAAGCCGACGTTTGAGCCAGTTGATTCCAGGACCGAGCATCGGGTCGTCGTAGTAACCAGCATGAATGAGCGAGGCTAGCCCTGCGGCCGCCAGGGCAAAACTCACACGGGTGTCCGGTTCGTCAATGCGATAACGGAACGCTCCACGCCTCTTTCCGGAATTGATCGCCGATCGGCGAATATATTCGTACGCTTGGGTGATCGTGTTTCGGGGTACATGAATGCCGATGTTGCGAGCCGCTCTGAGCGCCATGAGTTGACAAACACAGATTGACATGTCGGAATCGGGCGCGTAAGGACGATAGCGCCAAGCACCCAATTTGTTTTGTGTCTCAACGGTAAGGTCGACGGCCTGTTGCAGTTTGGACTGCAAATCAGGCCTTCGGGTGACTCCATAGATTTCGGCCAGGAAAAGCGAAGCAAAAGCATGGCTGTACATCCGAGTTTCATGTGCTGATATGAATCCCGTGTCGTCGTCGACGCAAGACAGTATGAAATCCAATCCCCGTTCTACGACATGACTGTATTTGCCACGTCCGGGCAAATGCCCTCCAGCAAGGAAGGACATGAGCGCCAACGCGGAAACTCCGACGTGAGGTTTATCACTGGCACTCAGGGCATAATCGTCACCAAACTTGAAGCCAACATCTTGAAGCCAACCGCCGCTTCTTGGATCTTGTTTTTCGGCCAAGTAGGCAAGACCCCGTAGGATTGCTTCTTCAACTTCTGGATTGCGTTCTTGAACTGTAGCGGGGAGGTGGGAGGGCACGACGGTCGCAGGACCGATCAGATTCCTTGTTTCTTTGAGCTTGTCGCTGGCGGCCCCTTGATGCAGAGGGACACTGAAGATGAGTGTGAGCAAACCGATGCTTAGAAAGGCCAATCGCGTCGACAATGTCTTGGTGATCCGTGGCAAACGGAGTGGAGTCAACCAGTTCTTGAGTAGGCGTCGGTTCATTTTATTTACCGTTGGAAAATGGGCAAATAGCGATATGGAATCTGCAAGATTATGGCCGCCACTGCGGTGCCAAAGACATCTCCAGGGCCGGGTCTGTTCAACCATGAACCGTTCGCCTGTTGGTAGCGCAGCAATTCACGTTTCATACGTGGCCAGTAGAAGTTCTCCCAAACTCCACGATGCTTTTCGTTATCGCTAGCAATAAACATGACCTGCGCTGTGTAGTAGTGTCCGTACCAATAGAAGAAAGTCGGGTAATTCTCCTCCGGAAACATACGCAATCTCTTGATTCGTCTTTTCAGCCACGAGATCCCAGGGCGAATCATCGCATCATTGTAATATCCGGCATGCAGGAGTGCCGCCAGTCCAGCACCCGCCAAGGCAAAACTCACGCGGGTTCTCGGCTGATCGATTTGATAGCGAAAGGCGCCCCGATCACTGCCGGAGTCGTGTGCTGAATTACGAATATACCTGTAGGCGTTAGTGATTGTTGCTCGTGGCACTTGTATCCCGACGTTTCGCGCCGCTCGAAGGGCCATGAGCTGACAAACTGCAATGGACATATCAGAATCTGGCGCATAAGGGCGATAGCGCCACGCTCCCTGGGCGTTTTGTGTCTCAACCGTGAGGTCGATGGATTGCTGTAATTTCGATTGAAGATCGGGACGCCGGGTCATGCCATAGATTTCAGCAAGAAACAGGGAGGCAAAGGCATGACTGTACATCCGGGTTTCATGAGCGGATATGAATCCGGTATCCTCGTCAACACAACTCAGTATGAAATCGAGTCCCCTTTCGACAACGTGCCCATACATGCCTCGGCCTGGCAAATGACCACCAGCCAAAAATGCCATGAGGGCTAGGGCCGTCACGCCCACGTGAGGTTTGTCGGCATTACTCAATTCATAGAGCGTATTGAACTTGAAACCGACATCTTGAACCCACGCTCCAGTCGAAGCGTCCTGTTTTCCAGCCAGGTACGAGAGGGCCCTTGCCAGCGCATCTCGGACTTCCGGATCACGTTGACGACCAAGATCGATTCTTGTCTTTGACTCCGGTTTCGGAGAAGGACAAGCTGCGAGGCCATCGCTCGGCATGCCGGTTGAGACAAGCAGAGTTGCGATCAACATGAATGTGGTCAGTTTCTTGAATTTCATGGCTTGTACACCTTCAGGACCGGCCCATCTGTGACGATGAGG
>JAJRYU010000059.1 GCA_024275615.1 Planctomycetota bacterium | reverse complement strand
TGACAAGAATCAAGTTCGTCATGAATGTTTGGCGTGCGGTGCATATTCCAGCATCGCTTGCCCTCTGTGGCCTCATTGTCCTTCACGTTCTTTCAATCTGGTGGTACTGATTCATGAGTGAAGACTTCGACGTCCCAGGCCTGATTCAATCTCTCCCCCTCTTTGCGAAAGTGAAGGCTGGAGTTTTGAAGAAGATGTATGTCGATCCGGAAAAGGCCAAACCTGGCCAACCGACCGGGCTTCAAGACAAGCACATCCAGTTCATTGTCGCCGCGCCAGGTGAAGTGATCGTCCGGCAAGGAGAGCTCGATACGGAGTTCTACATCGTCATCGAAGGCATCGCCAGTGCCTACCGCACCGAGAAGGACGGCAGTACCCGTTTGATCGGCAGTTATGGTCAGAATGATTTCTTCGGCGAAATGTCAGCTATCTCCCATCAGGCCCGTTCCGCAACTGTGAAAGCAGATGCCGCTTGCACACTGATGCGCATGGATGTCACTCTGTTTCAGCAGATTTTCGAAGACAAGACCTCCAGTTTCTCGAAGATTATTGATGAGCGCTATCGTGAGCGGGCTCTGGCATTTCACTTGATGACAGCACCGATCTTCAAGGAAACAAGCCAAGAGAATCTCAAGAAGATCGCCGAGCGGGCAGAGCTTGTTTCTTTCGACAAGGACGCAGTCATCACTTCAAGAGATGATCCTGCCGATGCGGTTTTTCTTGTTCGTAGTGGCATTATCAAGCGCAGTGTCATCGATTCCCAAGGTGAAGAGCGCGTCCACGACTACTTGTGTGACAACTCCTCTTTTGGTGAACAGGCGCTCACGAAAGGTGATGCAACTTGGGGCTATGATGGCGTATCGATGAGTCGCGTCGATCTTGTCCGTATGCCGGTCGCTTTGTTCCAAGATGTTTTTACCGCTGACGACGACAAGCGCAACTTGACCCGGCAGGTGTCGCTTCTGCTGCAAGAAGAGCAGGGCATCAAGACGTCTTTGTCCGACGAAGACCGCAACGAGCTCCTCGTCGGCCAGGAGACGATCAAGGGCAAGGAAGCCTTGGTGATCGATCTCAAGAAATGCACGCGCTGCAACGCGTGTGTCGAAGGCTGCGTAGCGGTTCACGAGGATGGCGTCCCCAGGCTTTCGAAGCGTGGTATCCGGCAAGGAGACTTGACTCTCTCATCGGCTTGCTACAACTGCAAGATTCCAGAATGCATGCTGTCCTGCAACTTTGGCGCAATTCGCCGTGACAAGGACGGACAGATTCACATCATTGTGGATAATTGTACCGGCTGCAGTAAGTGTGAATCTGGTTGCCCCTATGGTGTTATTCGTATGGCCCATGTTTTGACACCTGCGGAGCAAGCGGCTCAGCAACCGTCGATATGGGCGAGCATTCCTTTGCTCAATAAACTCATCAAACCGAAACCAGTGGAAGTCAAAGAGGAAGCACCTAAGGGCAAGCAGATGCCCAAAGCGATCAAGTGCGACCTCTGCGCCGGCCTGCCTTTTGAGGCATGTGTTTACAATTGTCCTTGTGATGCAATTGCTCGTCGCTCACCAGAGGCATTAAGTGGTATCGGGACCGCAAGAATCTCCTGAGAGAGGCAATACTGTGGCCAAGTTCACGTTCAAATTCGGCAAAGAAACAGAAGTTCGAGAAGGGGACCGGGTTTCCATCGGTACCCGATCAACGGCTTCTTTCACACTTGAAGATCCTCTTGCGGCTGCCATTCACTGTGACATTCTGGTTCGCGGCTCCGAGTTCGTCGTTATGGACCACGGTGGTTCATTGGGTACGTTTGTCAATGGTATTCGTGTTGTCGAAGCTCATCCCCTAGCCGACGGTGACCAGATTGTCTGCGCAGTGACACGGCTCAATGTTTCGATCAAAGGCGATGAACTCACATTGAACCAAGAGCGTTCCCGCTTTTACTATGACGACAAGAAGGATGGGCTTGACCTTTCTCGCCGCGAGGTGGCTTTCGGACGCTTTCGCCCCGTGAGCGTCGGCAACTGGATTGTTGTGCTCATCATGCTCCTGCTCTTCCCCTTGTGCTACTTAGGTGCCACGAGCGATTTTCTTCTTGAGCCCGGAACGATTTGGCACGGTGACAAGGCTGCCTATCACCAGGCTCTTGGGAAT
>JAJRYU010000775.1 GCA_024275615.1 Planctomycetota bacterium | reverse complement strand
TATGAAGAACCGTCCTTTTGCTCTCATTGGCGTCAATTCCGATGACGATCTTGCGAAGATCCGCACGATCGTAAAAGAAAAGAACTTGACTTGGCGCTCATTCCAGAACCAACCCGCCGAATCGAAACGATCCATTTCTTCTGCTTGGTTCATCAGAGGTTGGCCAACGTTGGTTGTTCTCGACGAGAACATGAAAATCCACTACCGAGGACACGATGGCAACCTTGCTATTTCCATGGCGAAAAAGCTTGTTGATGCACTCGAAAGCCGAAAGGAATGAGCCGGAGGGGGGCATCCAACTAAGCATGCGTGTTGCGGCAGGGTCTTGGTTGGGTGAAACGACAATAACAACTCCTTTCGGCGGGGAATGCGTGGTTGAGATCAAGATGGTGAAAGGGACCTTCGTCACTGTCTTTGTCCAGGACATGGATCGTCTCGACAAGAAGTCATGTACTATTGAGATCCGCGAACAGGGCGAATGGATTCCACGTTTTTGGTTTCGTCCCACCAAAAAAAGTAACCGCTTTACTTTCGTGACACTTGAAAAATCAGTCCATTGGCGCGCTTGGATTGACAATCCCAGGCAGTTGAGCAGGGTCCTCATCGCCGAAGGAGATACAAGATCCAACCAGGCGGGTGAGGCGACAATAACCCTAAAATGAGGGCGCAGCCTAACTTCTCGGCGCTGCGATAGGCCTCGCGGTTGCTCATTGCCTTGGCACTTGTAGTCTCGCTTAGTCGCCCAAGTATGCGAAAGACCGTGGCAAGTCATTGAGGTCGCACAATGGAGCAGATGTCGTATTTTCTGCCCAGCGACTATTCTGGCTCGGCGTACAACCGTAGATGGCGGTAGCGTGCCTTGCCTCCCCCCATCAGCAGACCAATCCGGCCCGTGAGTTGGTCAGGCGTTAAACCCTCGTTGACGAAATGTTCTTTGCCACCGAATTCAAGCCGAGCTGCTCCGTTTTTGACTTCGACCATAGCTCGGATCCAACTGGCTTTCTTGAAGTAGCCAATATGCTTGCGCCTAATGAGGCGCCAGGAATCACCAGAGTGTTCGGCAAGGTCCAAAACTCCATGGCGAGGAAAGTAGACCATCGCCATGTAGTCATCTGCGTTCTTGATGCCAAAACAGATGCCGATCAATCGACATTTCTTCTTTGGGCCCTCTGCTAGATTCGCGGCGAAGGTGAAATCACCGGCAATTTTTCTGCGGCTGAATAGAATGCGGGAAGTGACAACTGTACCCTGGTCGGGTTCGTCGAAGACGCTGATCAGCTCGTCACCCTCGACACCAAAAGGTGAATCTTCTTCGGCGTAGTCCCATTGACGGATGTCTCGCTCATTAAAAAGCACCGTCCACCGGGACTTGGAAATGCCATGGCGCATCATTAGCTCTTCACGGTAGCGAGTTGGCGCCTTGCCCCTGGAGAAACCTTCAATGCGTTTGGCGATCTGCACCGCTCGGCGGGGCAGTCCGTCCTTTTCATAGGCTTCCGCGTGGGCGGTGAGAATCTCCACAACCTTTTTCTGTCTTGACTTGCGTTGGAAACGTTTCTTATCCAGACGGGAAGTGCGTCGTCTTGCTTCTTTGATCTCCGGGCGTTTTCTCGTCAGCTTATCTTCACCAACGATCATGAGAAGTTGATTTGATCGATCGAAGGCGCGGTCGCGATTCTTCAATTTCCAGGCAACGCTTGCGCCGAGAGTAAGGGCTTCCTCATTTGCGGGTTCGCGCTGAAGGACTCGGGTAATGAATTCATCAGCGACCTGAAGCAGCTTCTTTTTTTTCGAGCAAAGACGAGCGGTTGACATCCATGATTCTACGGGATTGGTCTTGCCTGATTCGATGTCGCTGACTTGAGCAATCCACTTGCGCCACACTTCCTCGAAAGATGCCAGGTCGTTCATGCCTTGCACCAATCCTGGCTTGACCACGCGTTCGACAAAGTCGGCCACGTGCAGGTCGGGTTCGACTTGCTGGGCGAATCCGGCAACCAAATATCCCCGCAGGATTTCTCGAAAGGCGAGGCGGCCATCCGCATCGGTGTAGTTGTGAAGGAAGTAGATCAAGGCCCAGCCGTAGGCGTAGTGAGTGCCCGTGTAGTTTGCGAGGCCCGGTTGGGTCGTGAGGACTTCCGCGAGCTTAAAGGACTCATCGCTTTGTGTGTGGCGTAAGAAAGTCCCAAGGCGGTAGCTGTATTGAGGAATGAGGTTGTGGCGAATACGGCCATTGGAGAGGATTCTAACCCCTTCGAACCATGAAGCTGTACCCTCGTTGAGCCAGGGTGGTTGCCAACCTCGACTCACCAAGGAGGTGAACTGGTGACTCGCTTCATGAGCCAGGGTTTCCCACAGATTGCCGTGGTTGCCGCCGGTGTCATAGGTGACGATTTCCTTGCCAGCGAAGTAACCGCCAGCAGATTTCAAACCCTCGGGGGCGTAATCCTGAAACTCAGAGTTGGACTTGAAGATCTTGACGTCCACCCGCGGGACTTCACGATCTGTTGGAACACCATAAAACTCGCGGTACATCCGGTGGAGTTGTTCACACACCGTGGCAGCAATGACAAGAACCTTGTAACCGGCGTTGCTGCGAATGGTGTAGTGCTCTGTCTCTTGAACCGCGTGATTCTGCCAGTCGGAATGCTCTTCGTCGTGCTTGGGGATCC
>JAJRYU010000058.1 GCA_024275615.1 Planctomycetota bacterium | reverse complement strand
TGTATTGATGATCGCGAAGAATCTCTCCGGCGCCACCTGGAAGAACTTGACAGCAGCTACCAGACACTTGGAGCGGCGGGATTCTATGGTGTCGCTATGTACTACCAGAATCTCGGCAATCCTCACCACACACCACTTTGCCCCGCCAACATCGTACCAACTCATCTGGTCAAAGAAGTACCAGTGGATTCAACCTTGTGGGAACGAAAATCAAAAGCACTCTCACGTCAAGGGCGCATCAAGGAAAGTGTTGACGTCGGGCAAAACACGCTCTTCAGAGGTGGTCTGATTTCGGTCTGGGGCTGGAGTTCCATCATCCCCATGGCGATTCGACTTCTTGCCCCGCGATTCCATGCGAAACTGGCGGCGTCACGAAACAAACAAGTTCCCACCCGCCTGGATTTGGAATCCAGCACACCTCCAGTTGAAGCCCATGGACTCCAAGTAGGCTACACGGTTTCGGAAATGGCCGAGATTGTAAGACGTTACTTAGAAGACATGGGGCTCTTGACGAGATTTGCCCCCCTTGTTGTCGTTCTCGGCCACGGATCCAAGTCCATGAACAACCCCCACGAAGCGGCCCATGACTGCGGAGCTTGTGGCGGTGGGCGGGGTGGGCCGAACGCCCGGGCGTTCGCGGCGATGGCCAACCGTCCTGACGTAAGAAAAATATTGGCATGCGAGGGGCTCTCCATTCCGATAGAAACATGGTTTGTGGGCGGCTATCACAACACCGCTGATGATGAAATTGAATACTTCGACACGGATCTCATCCCCGAGTGCAATCGAGGAGTTTTCGAACACACGAAGCGCGATCTTGACGAAGCCAGAAGGAGAGACGCTCACGAACGTTGCCGGCGCTTCGAGTCCGCTTCTTTCGAGCTCAACCCAGACTCAGCTTTGCTCCACGTCGAAAATCGTGCCGAGGACTTGGCTCAACCTCGTCCAGAATACGGTCACTGCACCAACGCCATGTGTATCATCGGTCGTCGTGACTGGAACCGTGGGCTCTTCCTGGACCGCCGCGTTTTTCTTCAGTCCTACGATCCAGCTGGAGATGCAGACGGCAAGATTCTGGAACGAATCCTGGCCATGGTTGGTCCCGTCGGGGCTGGTATTAGCCTTGAATACTACTTCTCTTTCGTTGATCCCGATCGCTACGGATCAAGCACGAAACTACCCCACAACGTGACAGGTTTGTTGGGTGTCATGAATGGGCCAGGCAGCGACTTGCGCACGGGACTACCTTGGCAGATGGTTGAAATCCATGAGCCCATGCGCCTGCTCAACATCATTGAGGCTCGCCCAGAACAACTCGAAGCAATTCTTGAGCGTCAACCCGCTCTCAGAAAGCTCGTCGTTAACCGATGGATCTTGGTGGTGGCCTACGACCCGGAAGAAAACCAGCTATGGTTCTTCGACGAAGAAGGGTTCGTCCCCTACCATCCTGAATCTACAGAACTTCCGATTCGACAGACATCGGATCAATGGTATGGAGGGCAAAGAGGCCACCTTCCTCCAGCAACACTCACGTCCGGATTCCCTGAACTGGAGGCCAGCTCATGTCAACTGAGTTCTTGCAAGGGCTCTTAGGACTTACCGTCGGATTGCCGGTTTTGTCACTTTGCCTGCTCACAGCAGGTTTGATCTTCGGTCTGGAGATGTCGGAAAAACGCATCCACCAATTGCTAGCAGGCGGTCTCAGCACGGGGTTTGTCAGCGTGAGCTTTCTGTTCGTTGGCTTGCTCTTTGGCTTCCTAAGCCCTTTTTCTGTCGACTTGGGCACGGTCATGTCCGCGGGCACATATCACTTCGACCTCATTTTTCATCTCGACCTCTTGGGTGCCATGTTTTTGTGGCTCACGATGGCGCTTGTTGGATTGGTGGGAGCTTTTTCGGCGAACTACCTCCATCAAGATGAAGGCTTCATTCGGTTCTATTGGTTGCTCTTAGCCTTTGTGATTGGCCTTGAGATCGTTGCTCTCGGTGAAGGGCTCGACCTAGTCTTTGTCGGCTGGGAAGTCCTAGGAATCTCCTCGACACTGCTTATCGCCTTTTTCATACGCCGCCCGGAGCCCGTGGAAAATGGTCTGCGCGCTTTCGCCGCCTATCGAATGACTGACGTTGGCCTGCTCTGTGGAATCGTCACCTTGCACCACTTTAGCCACACAACCTCCATTGCCGCGCTCGATCATCTTGCAACATCCACGGCCTTCGCGGTCGGAGCGTTCTTGATCTTCGGCGCCATGGGTAAAGGCGCCCTCGTCCCATTCACACCTTGGCTCCCAAGAGCCATGGAGGGCCCTACGCCTTCAAGCGCGATTTTCTACGGCGCCCTTTCGATTCATGCTTCCCCATTCCTCTTGCTACGAGTCGCTCCCGTTTTTGAGCATCACTGGGGGCTCCGAGGGACGATCATTGCTTTAGGCCTCATCACCGCCCTTCACGCGTCGATGGTGGGCAGGACTCAGAATGACATCAAGTCCTCACTCGCATACGCAGCCGTTGGTCAAGTCGGTATCATGTGGGTGTGGATCGGCTTCGGTTTCTACCAAATCGCCGCGCTCCACTTGTTCGGGCATACGATTCTACGCACTTGGCAACTTCTTCGAGCGCCTTCAGTGCTTCATGAGCGTCATATTCTCCTGGCCACCATCGGCGCCGATCTAAAACCCACAGGCAGACATCTTGAACGTCTCTTTCCTCAGTCGATTCAACGCTGGGGATTCCGAATGGCTCTGGAACGGTGGTACCTCGACGAGCTCTGGGACTCGATCGCTCTTCTAATCTCCAGGTTTCTCCTCCGTGTTGACAGTATTGATCGAAGGTGGTCCGACTTCTTAGAGGGAACAGGAACACCTTCTGACAAGACAAAACCCACGACAACAGTCCCAGAGGTCGCAGGCAAATGAACATCGAACTCCTCATCGTCTTGTTGTTGGCCGCGCCGCTCATGGGTGCTGCCGTCACAGCATTCGTTTCGGAACACGAGCGAAGATGGACCGTTGTCCTAACCCTTCTCATTACCATGAGCGCTATGGGGCTTGCCTTTCTCGCCGAACCGGAGGCGCATCTTTCTTACTTCGGTGCTGCAGCTCTCACGATTGACGCCTTCACTCTCACCGTCGGACCTGCGTTGATACTGAGTCGACTTGTCCTTGTCTTGGGCGCTGGTCACACCGTCGCTGCATCGAAAGACAACATTTGGTTCCTCTGCCTTCTGGGTGCCGACCTTGTTGCTCTTTTTACTCTCAATCCTATGGTCCTTATTCTCGCTGAGGGTGCCGCCGCCGCTATCCTTGCCAACCGACTCATCCGCCGCGGTCAACGCACACAGAGTATTTACCTCGCCATTGAAATTGCGATCTTGGGCGGGGCGCTCGCTTTTCTCTTCGAACACTCGGCACCAACCTTCTCTGATATGCCGCCGATTCTTGGCGTAGCCCTTGTTCTTGCTGGGCTCTTGCGCTTGGGAGTTTTCCCCTTGTCGACCGGAGTCCTTGCCACCTTTTCACGGCGCTTGGATCCTCACGCAATTCTCGGAGTCCTCCCTGTTGGTGGCATTCTCCTCGTCATGCGTTTTAGCCCCCTTGTTGATTCCTTTCCGAATCTCGGCAATGGGCTTCTCTTGTGGCTGAAGATCGCCGCTCCGTTCGCCGCTGTTATGGCGATCGCCCAAAAGTCCTTGCCTCGATCATTTGGCTACACTCTGCTGGCCAGCCACGCTCTCTTGGCGATTCTGGCTCTCGATCACGGACAATATCACATCGCCATCGCGGGAGAGTTTTGGGCCGCTATCTTGCTGTCAGGTGCTGGCCTCGGAGCCGCCTCCTATCTCGTTTCGCTTCGCTTTGGTGAAGTCGATCTGAACCGATTCTCTGGGTTCCAAAAACACACCCCCTATCTCAGTGTCTTCTTTCTCGTTCTCGGTTTCTCTTTGGCGGGTTTGCCTGGGACGCTCCAGTTTGTCGCTGAAGATTTTCTTCTCAACACAACAGCGATGAGTTTAGCCGACACACTGCTCGTGGTAACGACCATATCCCTGATGGGTTTCGCTGTGTTGCGCATGCACTTCCGCATCTTCTATGGACGGGATCTATTGAGCCGCGACTTCATGAGGCTTCGTCGACGCGAGAGCGTTGGCCTCTTGGCGATTATCGCAGCGCTTCTGCTCGGTGGCTTGGTCCCTTCTTCTGTTCCGCTTGTCTCTCGTGTTCGTGCCGAACGCAAAGTTGTCTCGGAAGTTGTGCCATCCTCACCCATGCACACGGAAACGGACACCAAGTAGAACCACAAGTCAGGCTGCACTGCACTGCACTTTGTTTGCCATGAACGAAGCAAGATCTGTCTTGATCCACAAAAACAAAATAGAGAAAGCGTGATTGTGGAGGCCTCACTTTTGTAGGGTCAAAGGTGAAGCGTATTCTTGATTGGTGGTCCGTCCATATTTCATCGCGACCACTATTTGCCAATAAACATTTCGTTTAGCTGGGAGGTAACCTCATGAAGAGGTCATTCAAGGTCAGTATTTGTATTTTCACTTTCACTTTAATCTTTACCTCATTCAGCAGCGCACAAACCACGTTTATCCTAGAGGACTTTTCAACGGCAGCGGCGACCACCAGCCCGAACTGGAGCATCTTCCTTCTGAACGGGAACGACAACATGGGGGCCGGGGCTTGGCGCTTCGACAATCCCGGCGGAAGAGCAGCTTTAGCACCGTTTACCTCCCCATTTGCCATTAGCGATTCCGATTTTGCCGGTCTTGTCGCGTTTACATCTGCCCTGGTGTCAGCGCCAATGAATGCTGCCGCCGCGAACCAAGTCATCGTTGATTTTGACTACATGTTCAGGCAGCTCGGTGCCACAGCGACAATGGAAGTCTACGATGGTACGTCTTGGAACGTCGCAGCGACCTTGGCCCAGAATGACACAGGCGCGGGAACGAACACCCGCGTGAGCTTCAACGTCACTACTCTCATGGCCGGCACTTCAAAGGGACGTATTCGCTTCGCACATACGGCCAACTTTGATTGGTGGTATGCAGTCGACAATATTCATGTATTTGAGCCCAATCCGGTTGATGTCGCCTGTGGACCGATCACAGCGCCGACATTCAGCGCTTTTGATTGTGTCCAGAATTTGGGGGCGTCTGAAACCATCAGTCTCGACATCATCAACAATGGCGGCACGTCCATTCTTCCAGGCAGCTTAATTTCGATTACAGTTATTCTGGATGGCACCACAGTCTTGACGGAATTCACTAGCCCAATTGTAGCTCTAACGTCCGGCTCAACTCTGTCCTATACCACAACGGGCACAGTCAACTTGTCTGCCGGGGGGACTCATACGTTACAAATAATCACAACAACAATCGGCGACTCCAACGCCCTCAACGACACGTGTACAGTGGTCTACACTTCACCATCTTTCGCACCGAGAAACTACGGTTACTCCGAGAGCTTTGACACGCTGCCTTCCAACGGGGGTAGCTTTACCATGACCGTTTTCGCCGTTCCCACTGCCTGGGAAAACGCTCAAAATGACGCCGCCAGCCTCGCTGGAAATTCAGCTCCAGACTGGGGTCCCAATAGCGGCACGACCGGATCGAACCAGGGACCGTCTGCTGACGCAACTACCGGAAGTGCGTCGGGCATCTACATGTACATCGAGGACTCATCCAGCCAAGCGGGAGACATCGAATTGCGGAGTCCATGCTTGGACACGTCCGGCGGGGTCGGCTCGCCAACAGTTCAATTCCAACACTTTAGTCATGCACCGGCTGCCCTCACCTCTGATAACGTCCTGGAAATTGATGTCATCAACGAGACAAGCGGCGGAGTCGTTGCCATGAGCGTGGCTACATTGCCGGGCTATGGCGTCAACACTTGGAATAAGGTTCAAGTTGACTTGACTGCTTTTGTGCCAGACATTGTCAAGATCCAATTCCGCACGAACAACAACAATGGCACGTTCACGGACGATGTTTCCATAGACGACTTCTTGTTCTTCGACTCCTTTACCCCAACCGGCCAAGCCCCTCAGTTGATCAACGCGACCTACGATATCAACAACGCCTACAACAACTTGGGACTCCAAGTCCAGAGTGGCTCACCTGGTCCCTACCTGACGCAAGTCACAGCTGGGGGCACGATGACCATGTCATGGACGGGACAGAACAACGGCATCGTCCTTTGCTTGTTTGGTCCGGCGAACAATGGTGTCGCTACATTCCCCGGAGTTGGTCAACTTGACATTGGCACCCTTCCCCTGGATGGGAACGGAATTCCAGGATTTATCTTCATTTTCGGCGACGGAAGTCCTGGTGCCCAGTTTCCGTTTGGCCCACTCTTCAACTCTTTCTTTGCCACTGGGCCAGCAGGTTCAGGAGGTGTGAGCTTCCAGATCCCGAACTTTGTGCCAGGTCCACTAACTCGATTCCAATGTGTCATGAACCCAGGCGGGCTTTTCTTCCTCTCCAACGCTGTGGACGTAGTGGTTTTCTAGGCGCGCAAGAAACCACGGCTCAAGAAGTAGCACCCACCCCATCGGGGCCTGCATCCTTGATGCAGGCCTCTTTTTTGGCGCATGAGATCATCGGGTGTTGGCCGTTCGAGAAAAACTCTTGCACTTGTGGACAAGAATACTGAATCGCGGCAGCTGTTAAGGTTTCCGCTCAGTGGATTGCCACGCGCGGGCTTCGGCTTTTAGGTCAACCTTGTCGATGGCAAGGGAACCCAAGTGCAACTTAAGGCTCTCAGAAACATAACCCCATAGCCTGACGTGGTAGTAGGCCAACAAGATAGGAAATCCCTTGAGGAACTGACCAAGAGTCTTGCCCTTGAGGAAGAGGTCATTGTAGCTAATGGCGGCCACGGCGAGTAGTAACGAGATGATTGGCACGATCAAGAAAAGGGGGTGAACAAGTCCCATTGGTAACATGCCATAACCAAGCATGAAGAAAACCATGTCGATCCGTTGTTTAAGCCCAAACTTGTACACCAACTTGGCTGCAGAGCGTCCCCCTTTTTGCGCCTGACGAAAGAGTGACGAGCATGTATAGGGATGCTCATGGAGAACCCTTGCTTGTGGCGTGGCGATGAGTTCATAACCGTAAGCGTGAAGCCGCAGGTGAATCCCCTCTTCATCGCCTCGACCAGAAACCGAGGTGTCCGGTGCGCCATCTTTGGTTTTCTGGATCTCAGCTCGGTCGATATCCCATTTCAGACGCATCAAAAGATCACGTCGCACCGCCATGTTGCCAGCGATAAGCCGTCGCGCCGGCCCAGCTTTGGCTAGTCGGTGGGTACCGCGAAAAACGAGTTCAAATACGTTGGCAGGTTGTTGGTCGTCCACCAGCCCGGTAGTGGCGGCAACATTGTCATGGGTGAATCCGCGTTCAAGTTCAGTCAGCCAATTCGTATCGGCAATACAATCGTCATCAAGAAAAGCGACGTAGCAGCCGCTGGCGGCACGAATGGCCCGGTTGCGACTGGGGTTGGCGCCCATTTGCTCCTCGTTGCGCAAAAGAGTGAGCTTGAGGTTAGGGAGGTCATGTTGAATTTGAGCGAGAGTTTCCGGCGTATCGTCCGTGGAACCATCATCGATCACGATGACTTCAAAATTCGGATGATCTTGCTCGGCCAGGGCTTTCAAACAGCGCTGGATTTTTGCCGGACGATTCAAGGTAGGTACAACGACAGAGAAGACTATTTCTTTGCTTGTGTCCTTCGCATCATCCTCATGAACCGTCTCATCTGCCATCGATTATCTTGCGCCCAAAATGTTCTTCTTTTCTAGGTGGGACAGAATCTGCTCAACACACTCCTGGACGCTAAGCTCGGCGCTATCGATAACAAGGTCAGGATTCTCTGGCGGTTCATAGGGCGCTGAGATACCGGTAAAGTCCTTAATAATGCCGTCGCGCGCCTTTTGATACAGACCTTTCGGGTCACGTTGTTCACACACTTCGAGTGGGCAATTCACGAAGACCTCAAAGAACTCGCCCTCGGCGCAAAGAGACCTAGCCATCTCGCGTTCTGTACGATAGGGAGAAATGAATGCCGTAACGGTGATCGTCCCGGCATCAGCGAATAAGCGCCCCACTTCTCCCACGCGTCGCACATTTTCAGCTCGATCTTCAGGGGAAAAACCAAGATCTCGATTCAAGCCGTGACGAACATTGTCACCATCAAGGATGTATGAACGGTGCCCCCGAGAAAAAAGCTTTCCATCGAGTCCCTGGGCAATCGTCGACTTGCCTGAACCCGAAAGACCGGTCAACCACACCACGGCGCCGCGGT
>JAJRYU010000774.1 GCA_024275615.1 Planctomycetota bacterium | reverse complement strand
GGCAATGAAGGATCCGTCAGCTTCCGTCAGAACCAGGATGTCACCTTCAGCGGCATCAAGTCCAGCACGCAAGGCGCAGCCGTAACCCGGTGCAGATTCCTGAACAACCCGCGCGCCAGCCCGCGTCGCGCGCTCTGCGGTTGCATCCCGGCAATTGTTGTCAACCACAACAACCTCATCGACATGTCTATGGCCAATAAAGTCGGTCACGACTTGTGCGATGGTCTCTTCCTCGTTGTAAGCCGGGACTATGACGCTGACACGATACTTACCGAACATCAGGGGGCTTCCTCCTCGGTTCCGGTCCACGATTCTGAGCCGTCGGATTCGATACGGGTTAACACCACACGAGGGGTTGAGAGCGGCCCAATCAAGGGCACGAGCAACAAGAATATCAATGCCAGTCCAGAAATCAGCCCACCCCACTTGAATGCGTCAGGGTGATAGGTGAATTCCACTCGCGTGTCACCCTCGGCAACTGGGATCGCCATGAACGTCATGTTGGCCCGAAGAATGAACTTCTGGGGGCGAATCTTGCCTGACTTGTCGGTAATCTCAGCCTTCCAGCCTGGTGAGAATTGTTCGGACAAGACAAGAACTCCTCTTGCCTTAACTGAAAGATCAATGGCGATGCGTCCTGGTCGATCATTGGCAACGATGGTCGCTTCTTCACCAGGCGCCTTGGGATATGAGGCGCGCATGCCCGGACGCAACTCTTCCAACCAGACAGCGGTCGCAAAGGGATTGTGGGCAAGTGGAGTTTGCTTAAAGGTGCGAAATTCGGTGGCTGCATCATCAGTGGGCATGACCCGAACTTCATGGACCAACGTTGCTCGCGGCAGAACGTCAGGATTCTCGTAAATGAACATGTCAGCTCCCACTTCCTTGCCAGCGGCTGGGTACACGCGCTTGAGAGGGCAATGAGGAATGGGTTTCGCGGAGCAAACGTATTTAACACGCAACAGATCAAGCTGGGGGCTGGTTAAGGACTCCAAGTCGTTGAGGTTCAGCAGCCCAACATCGTAGGGGTTCGGCTCCAAAGTGCGCATGAATTCGAGGTAGCTTTGAGGAGCCATCGCGCGGTAGCCCTGGGCATCATCCAGGCCATAGATGAGACCGGTGTTTGGCACGAAGAATGATGTGGTTGAGTCTTTGCCGTAGCGGATGAAGCGAGCGCCATTCAAGTGTGTTCTAAGAAATTCGATTCCCTCAGTGGGCGCATAGAGATTCTTGGCGACGACGGGACGGTTGAAACGGAAGCCAAAGTATCCGAGCTCAATCACAACGAGAGCAAACGCAGCAGCAAAAAGCAAACGGCTTGGTTTCTTGGAGTGAAACATCCCAGCCAAGACGACCCAAGCTGCGAGTGCGAAACCAAAAGTGATGCTGAGTACTTGGCGCAATGCCAAGAACGGTTCTTTCGCCAGTTCGGTTTGTTCGATCAATGTGAGTTGCGAAGTGCCGACGACCTCGTCAACATGCAATGAAGAGAGGATAGATACAAAAATGTCGGTGCTCTTGGCGCTGCCAATCCATAGGCAGAGAAGCACAAGTCCCCACGCCACCAGGAAGGCTCCTGAGCCCCAAGTTAGTCCGCGCCAGAATTTGCTCAGCCGTGAACTGCCCAAGGCCAAAATCCGGTCCAATGTCATGGCGAAAAGGCAGGGGAGGGCAAAACCAGCGATTTGTGTGAAACGCATGGGGCTGCCGAAATCCATGGCTGGCATCTTGGTGATGAGTGCCAACAAAGGAGTGCCGAGCGCCAACAAGATCGAAATGAGAGCGCCGAAGTAAAGCACCATGGCTGGCCTATCGCGCCGAAAAAACGGTGTGAGCAAGGCCAAGACGAGTGCGAAGATGCCGACATAGAAACTGCGTTCGGAGTAGTTGTTGGCGACGTGCCCACTGCTTTGCCCATCAGCAAGTAGCCAGAGCGCGAAGAGGTTGTCTTGGGGTCTCTTGAGTTCGGAAGGGTTCCCAAAAAAGTCTGGTGCAACGAGATGAATGAGAGTCGCAGGACGGAGGGCATCGGCTTTTAGGTTCGCCAAATTGCGGTCTTTGTGGCCGACGTCACGGCGATAGTCGAGGGTAGGCAAGAGCTGGATCGAGGACAGGAGCAAACCAAGTACACCAAATAGGACTAGGAATCGCCCCCGTCGAATTGCTACTTCAGCTCCCTCTTGGCGGGCAACACGAACTAACCCAACCAAGGCGTAGGCGGCGATAAAATACAGGTTCACGATCGCTGTTTGCGGGAAGCCAGCCAGAAGCATCATGCCAATCGAAACGGCCAAGACCATCAAGGCCCAGCGGGGTCGTGACGTCAGGACGCGATCAATCGCGAATAGAGCCAGTGGCAGCCACACAATCGTCTGTACAAAGTAAGCGTGGTGGACGTGGACCATCATCCAGCCAGAAAACGTCCAACAAATGCCTCCTAAGAGGGCGGCCCGCGAGCTCACACCTACACCACGCAAGAACAAATAGCAGAAAAATGCAGCGAGGAAGAGATGGATGGCCATACTCAGTGCGATTGCACGTATGGGATCCATCAGCGTTGCGATGGCCGTAAATGGATAGGCCGTTGCCGCTAAGGGCACCGCCTCATGGGGCAAACCGGCGAAGTTGTGCGGATTCCAAAGTGGCGTCCGACCTTGTTTCAATTGTTCGCTGGTGAATACGAGGTCGGGATAGACAATTGACTGTTTGTCGCCGACATTGGGGTTTGATGGTTCTTTGCTGAGAGCATCTGTACTTTCGGCTGACCATGGTGCTTGGGAATGGGAGTGAAACGGAAAAAGAGCGTAAGGCCCTTTTAGAAAGGGCAATGCGTGAAGCGATGTACCAGCCAAGAGAATCAAAACGGCATAGACGTCTTTGCGACTCACTGCTTGTCTTCTCCTTTCTGGGCGGTCGGTATTGCCGCGACAATGAACTCGTCCCTTAGGTTCACATAAAAGCTCATCTTGTCCAGGAACCGAAAGGGCGTGAGACAAAAATGCACAGTACGGCTGAAACGCCGCATCCGATCAATGAAGAACTTTCCAGAAATGTACTTCCCTGCGCCCCTGGCCGTCAATTCAGCGATTTGAAAATCACATTTTCCCAAGGTGCTAGCGAATGTCTTGGGCGAGAAGTGGTAGATATGCTCGACATGCTTGAAGTGATGCCACCTCTGTCCCAGAAGTTTAGCGACGAAGGAATCGATGTTTTGCGTCTGTACCACCAAAATGCCATCTCTTGCGATCAAGCTGCGAAGATGTCGGAGAATGGCGACAGGATCCGAGACGTGTTCGATAACGTCCCACATGGCAATGACATCAAAGGGACCTTCTAAGGTGACATCTTCGAGGCGGCCACAGTGAATGTTCGTCAAGCCGAGGTGGTCACGAGAGAATTGAGCGGCCTTCTCGGAGATTTCAACACCCTCGACCTCGAATCCTCGGCGTTTCATTTCGTTGAGGAAGAACCCACCTGCGGAACCGATTTCCAAGACGCGGCCTGATTTCTTGTGGCGCTCGACGAAATCTGCTTTCTTGGCGAAAGTGCGGACATGAAGAGCACCATCTTCAAGATAGCCGTCATAGCCGTAATCGCCGGCATGGTCGCTTTCGTAGTAGTCCCAGGCATAGACGAGGTGCAAATGGGACTCTGGAACCCGGGGAGTGACGTAGACGAACTCACAGCCGCAACAACGTGCTACGGTAAACGGCGGCGCACTTGAAACTACGTCGTACTCGACTGTGCCGCACATACAGCAATGAACGTCCTCGAGTGGTAGCTCGTCGCGCAGGTAAGGAAGGGGACCTGTGGTTTGCCGGGCCATCTAGCCGAAGTACTCGTCGCCGGTTGCCACTTTACGGTGGTCGGCATCGCGTCCTATGAGGCCGTCAGCGGCAGTGAATCCCATGGCGATCGAATGGTCCATATTGTTGTACTTGAAAAGCCCTTGTCGGCCTGTGGTTTCCAAGCCGGCCAAAGAGTCAATGAAGCCAAGGACTGGATCCAGGTGCTCGCGGTAGTCAAGAGTGTACAGTGGGTAAGCGAAAAACTCACGATGGGTGAATGTCTCTAGTACGTCCGAATCTTCAATGAGCCCGATCTTGATGAGATCCTTCACGGCCACGGCTCGCAACTCGTCGTCGCTCTTATTCCAGATCTCATCACCGAAATCGCAAGTGATCTCGGCACAAATGAGAGTCTTGTCCGCGGGTGCGCAGTCGTCGCTGAAGTTCTTCGGCTCCGAGAGTCGGTGAACGGTCAGTGTATCTTCCGGGATGTAGATCCAATGATCGTGTGTGAATTGGGGCTTATCCAAGATCATGAAGACAAACACCATACTGCGGTGCCCGAGTTTGTTCTTGTGTTCGGTCACATCTTGAGGGACGGAGTCACCGCAGAGTTCGACGAGCTTTGTAAGTGGCATGGTGTTGAGAATCAGGTCAGCCATGATCTCGCGTTTCGCCCCTGACTCATCGACCACAGAAACGCCGGTGGCGCGGCCCCCTTCGATCAAAATTTGATCAACTGTTGTATTGAGGTGGACTTCAGCACCGTTCCCTATGGCTGAATTCTTGTAGGAAATGGCGAGCTGGCCGATGCCACCTTTTTCCGGATAGTAGAAACTTGAAATCAAGCTTCTCACCTCACCTTTAGGCCGAAAGACCGATTTCATGATGGTGTCGAGCAAGGATGCTTGGCTAATCCGTTGTGAGGCCCAATCAGCGGAGATCTCGGTGCAAGGCATGCCCCATGTTTTTTCGGTGTAGACGCCAAAGAAGACTTCATAGAGCTTGCGACCAAATCTTCTGACCACCCATTCTTCGAAATTGCGATCCTTGGGTTTGGTAAACAGATTCTTGATCGATTGAATACCGTAGTCCCAAATTGACCGCAGCATGACGGTTTTGGGAAGCTGCTTGAGAGCTTTGCCGAGCTGCAGGGGATAGTCGAAGAACTGGTTGTAGAGGAAGATTCGTGAGACACGGTCTCGTTCGACCTTATTGTCGCCGAGAACGGCTAGAGTTTCTTTGTTGACACGCTCGTCAGTTGTGTGGAAACGATGTGGACCAATGTCGTACCAAAAGGTCCCATGCTCGGATTCATGCTTGAGGCTCTTGGCGAGGCCACCGGCTTCCGGCTCCCTCTCGACCACGATGACCTTGCGACCGGCTCTGGCCAATTGATGGGCTGCGGTCGTTCCAGCTAACCCAGCTCCAATAATCAGAATCGTTTCATCTGAATGCGACATCTAAAACCCTTCGGCCAAGAACGAACAATCCGACCCAGAGATCATAGTCTCGGGCTCTCATTCTTGCATCGACGATAAGAGCCCACAAAATAAGCACAAATCCAGCAAAGAACTGGAGTAAAGGTGGCTTGCCATTCAGTTCATGGGGCTGGAATGGCGAAGAACCCCCAGGAGACTTTCAGCGAACCTTTTTGCGCTGCCGAACTACATTCGAGGAACAAAAGGGCCTCAATAGGACCGAAGGAGCATGATCTGTCTGTGTGACGATCGAATTCTCCCAGGAATTGGGCAAACGATTGGTCTTCGCAGCGGTGGAAGATAACACTGACGCCTGGGTGCGACAACATGAAACACGCCAGCGGAGTGCTCGTAATGCTTTGTATGGAAAGGACTTGGGTACCTTGAATGGGTTTCGGTTGGGTGCTAATCTGCGCTTCGCCGCCGTTTATCCGGAGAATTCTGAGACGACATTGGAATTCCTGCGCAATCCGAGACGATTATGGATCTGATCAAACAGTGCATCCGCTTTCGTGAAATGCTCTCCTCCCTTCTGCGGCGAGAGCTCCGTCAGCGTTATGTCGGTTCCATCATCGGTTGGCCTTGGCCATTTCTTCAGCCCTTGATCATGATGGGTGTCTACTACGTTGTTTTTACCAATCTCCTGGGGCAGAAATTGCCAGGAAATTGGAATGCCATGTTAGTGGAAGCCCTGGGGGTTACACCCAGTGTTGGTGATTCCTTCAACATCTTGCTCCTGTGCTGTGGCCTCTTGCCCTGGCTCATGACCGCTGAGTTCTTGGTCCGTTCTGCAAACACAATTCCCGAGAATGGCAACTTGGTCAAGAAAGTCGCTTTTCCGGCAGAACTGCTGTCGATCTCATTGATTGGTGCCTATGTCGTGAACTTAGTGGCGGTGTTTTCAGTTTTTTGCGCTATTGCTTGGGTGACGACACCATTCATGTCCAATCTTATTTGGATGTTCCCTCTTGTGCTCATTTGTCACGTGGCCTTTCTCCTGGGATTGGGTTACCTCCTGTCGACAGCAAATGTCTTCGTCCGTGATGTGAATCAGTTGGCGCCCCTGGTGATTAACTTGTGGTTCTTTCTGACCCCTATTGTCTACGTCAAGGAATCCATTCTTTATGGCAATGCCGACGCGACGTGGGTTTGGATCTTCGACATCAATCCCATGGCGTATATGGTTGATCTTTACCGCTACAGTTTGATTTTTCCTGAAGAGATTCGTTGGACGGTTGAGCATGGTAAGAAGACAATCGTGTCTGAGGGCGATGTCTGGCTTCTCTTGGGCAAATTCGCTCTCATTAGCTTTTGTACTTTGACCGTCGGCTATTTCACTTTCATGGCGAACAAGCACAAGTTCGCCGACGAGATATAGGGGGGATGGACATCAACGGACCAAGTGTTGTCGTCAAGGATCTGGGCAAGTGCTATCGCCTCTACCCCGATCCCAAATCTCGCCTGAAAGAGTTCCTTTGCTTTGGCAAGAAGAAGTTTCACAAGGAAATGTGGGCTCTGCGCGATATCAATTTCGAGCTGTGGCCAGGGCAGG
>JAJRYU010000773.1 GCA_024275615.1 Planctomycetota bacterium | reverse complement strand
TGAAGTAAGATCTTGAAATCGTAGACAATTAAGAACCCGTGTCATCAGACACGGGTTTTTTCTTGGTGCAACGGGCGCTCAAGCCGAGCATCGAGCAATCCTTGTCCTAGTCGGTGTGGGTGAATCGTAGGCGCAAGAATGGTCCTTTTTTTCCGAAAATCCGGCATCGTTCGCTGGCTCTGACACGCGGAATCCACAAGATTCCTTGCTCATCAGCGACGACGTACAGTTGCCAGCGCTCATCCTGCGGAATGCGCGCCTCTTGCATGAGGTCAGAGACGAGTTTTCTTCCATGCATGCCGAAAGGCGTGATACGTTCACCTTTTTGTGCGCAGCGCAATTGCAGCTCTCCACGAGTTGCCCCGGCAGGTAACCATTGTTCACAATCATTGTGCTTGGGCTCCGCGGTTTCCAGCAAATGGATCTCCAGCGTTCCTATGTCTTCGATCTCAATGCGGTCATTCGGCTTGACCGAAATCACTGGCCGCTCCTCTCTGTCTTTCCTCTCAAGCGCGAGTTTGATTCCGACCCACAACGCCCCGTCGATCTCAATTGTCTCCAAGTGAAGTTTCCGCCGTAGCTCAAGAGTCTCGCCAGTTCCTTGCGCTGTCAATACACGCGCAAAAACCTTGGGGGATAGTGAAGTCGGGGGCGAATTTGGAGCCTCGCGAATCTCAAGGCCTTGAAGCTGCCGCTCAAGGAGGTGGAATGCGACCTGTGGTGGTAGTGATCGCAATTGCTCCATGGGTAACGCCACCGTGTGCGAATCTCGGTTTTCCCTGTGAATGAAGGTCGATGATTCTTCTACCGCTATGGCGATCTTGGCGATCAGCCGATTCGTTTTGGACACTTTCTGAGAAAGGGTGACCAAGCGATCTGGCCAAGAGACATCACCGTTTTTCCCCTTGGCCAGCAACGGCAGGACCAAGTTACGAACGAGATTCCTTCGATGTTGCAGATCTCTATTGCTGCGATCTTCACGCCATGTGAGTCCATGTTCTTTGGCGTATTGGCCCAGGTCTCTCGCCCGCAATTCGAGGAATGGGCGCAGAACGAGCTGAGGAGCGCCCGGGGCCAAGAAACGTTCCTTTGGCATTCCACCCATGCCCAGAAGATCGACCCCGCGCAAATGTTGGAGCATTACTGTCTCAGCTAGGTCGTCACGATGTTGAGCAGTCAATACGTAGACGATCTTCTGGCGCTTCATCGCTCGAATCAGCAGGGAATAGCGCGCTTGTCGCGAACGATCTTCAAGGGACCCTTTTGCGCTGCGAGCGATCTGGGCCTCGAGGACTTCGACATCAAAACCAATTTTCTTTGCTTCTTTTTCGACAAAATCGGCGTCTGAGCAGGCGTCAGTCCTTAGTCCGTGATTGACGTGCAATATCAGAGGAGCTGGGTGGGCATTCTTGGTTTCTGTGGCGATTGTCATCATCGCGTGCATGAGCACCATTGAATCTCTGCCTCCAGAAACAGCCAGAGCGAGGCGGGAGAGGCCATTTGAGGCGGAAATCTCGAAAAGAGCGGCTTTCAGGGCTCGAATAGGATCGGCCGGCAAGTGCTCGCTTGTAGATAGGGTGTCCATGGCCAGATCCTATCCGCTTTGCGTGTTTTTTACATTCGAACGCAAGATAAGCCGGGAAACCTCAATTGTCACGGGACGAGCGCTCTTGGTTGAAGCCCTGCGAGCCCTTTCCTACAATTTCCCGCTTGCCGCCCGTATGTGCGGGTTCTCGTTCTCAAGTCGAATATTTGCAGTCAATCCTCGAAGGAGCTGGTCATGTCCATCCGTATTGGCATTAACGGTTTTGGTCGCATAGGGCGCAATGTTTTTCGCCTCATGATGAATCGTTCTGATGAATTTGAAGTTGTCGGTATCAACGATCTTGGCGACGCCAAGATGCTGGCATACCTATTGAAATACGATTCGGTGCACGGCACTTTTGATGGTGACGTGGAAGGTGGAGAAGGCAGTTTGACTGTCAATGGCAAAACCATCAAAATATCCGCTGAGCGCGATCCTGCCAATCTCCCTTGGGGCGAACTCAAGGCTGACATCGTCATCGAAGCCACCGGTATTTTTGCCAATCGTGCGGCTTGTCAAAAACACATGACCGCCGGCGCCAAGCAAGTCATCTTGACAGTGCCAGCTAAAGACGAAATCGATAACACCGTCGTCTTGGGCGTCAATTCCGACACGCTCGCTTCCGACCAGAACATTGTCTCGAATGCTTCATGCACGAC
>JAJRYU010000772.1 GCA_024275615.1 Planctomycetota bacterium | reverse complement strand
GAGCAACGGGCTACTTCATTTTTCGTCTGTAACTGGGTGACTCAATCTGCCCCACGCATGGCCGTAGGGCTCATTGGCATAAAACTCCAATTCAAAACCAGCGGCGTTCATTTCTGCTTTGATTTCTGCTTCAGTAAATTTGTGAACAAAATTTGGTGCCAAGTCATCACCGACTTCCGCACATGTTCTCCGAGTCAAGAGACGGAAAATGTTCGCAATGAAACGAACGACGTGGTGACGATAGCCATGTGAGCTTGAGCGAACGAAGAACGACAGCAAGATGGGGGCATCAGCTTTCATGGATGCGGCAAAGGAACGTAGCATTGCGACGCGATTCTTGCGACCTTCAATAAGCATGTAGGAGCCCCATCCGACGATTGCGGCATCCGCAGGAATCTGCACTTTTGGAACTTCGTCCCGATCCAACAATTGAATGTCGGTAGCGAATGATTCTTCGGCCATGAGGGCATTGGCGCTGGCTCGGAGTTGTGGGTGGCATTCTCCCGCCGACACCTGGTATCCCATCTGTCGCAAAGCAAGGACTTCGCGACCGCCCCCGACACCACTAATAAGGAAATGGCCGCTTGAAGGGAAGGATTCCAAGACTGTCGCTTCCCAGTCGTTCAGGCCTGAACGATTGTATTCGAAGTTGCGATAGTCCTTGTCCCGGTACCTTTGGCATCGGTCGTAATAGTACTGGTCGATTTCTTGCAGCGTCTTGCGGCTGAGCACACCCAACCAGCAACCTGTGGCGATGGCCTGACCCAAACCAAAGATGCGCGTCAAGGTCTCCATCGATCGAAAATAGAGTCTGAGGGTCAATGAAGCCGGTTTTTTTTCTAGAGCGTTCATGGTTGATAGAGGTTTCGAGCCGTCTCTTCGGAATTGTGACCAGCCGTAATGAGCCAGATCGTACGCTTTGCTTCAAATCTTGCCAATTGTCGATTCGAGGCGCGGTGGTCTCACCGGTTGGCACGGGATCTGTCGTGCATATACGGTTGTGTTTTCGAGCGGGAATCACTGGTGCACTTGGTGACAACGACCTTGACATCCGGAGAGTGATCTTAATCCAAAATGAATAATCATGCGTGGTACGCCGAGCTGTGGACGCCGTTCGAGACAAATTGAGTGAATCCGCAAAACACTCGTGAGTATTCGAAGGAGGGGGAGCAAGACACAGAGTTCATCCTCAGCAAGTCCCAACGAACACTCTGTTCGTGGCACTCTCCAACAATTGTTGTTGTAAACCGGAATTTTGATCCGATAGGATAGCAACGCCTTGGAGTCATTGATATAGAGGGCCTTGTCGAAGGAAAGGGATCAAATCTTAGTGACCCAGAGGTCGCCTCCATGTGGGAGAATGCTCCCCGATTCTGATGCAATTGAAGGCGTGGAGATCTGCACCGACGTATATTGGCCTTGAGCTCAGAAATCCAGCGGCGCGAACTACTCATGTCGCTTCGTTTCCTTGTTCGATGGAGATCTTTGTGGGCCCAGGAAACGCCGGAAAGACCTTGAGCCATTGTTCTTAAGAAGGACCGTTACCAATGGGAAGGGAAATCGGTTGGCTGAAAGCCGACAAAGCTGCGTCGAAAATGAATTCAAGTCCACTGGTAGTGCGTAGACGTTTCAGTCTTCCCTATTTGAATTGCTTTGCAAGGACAAATCTTCGTGACTGGAGAGAATCTCAGTAACATAACCCAAATAGAATCTAAGTTCTATTGACACGATTCACTCCCGAGCTCTTGTGTAAAACGGATGAACAAGCTCCAGCATAGTTACTACAATCAGACGACGCTGCATCCGGCTGCGATGGCAATCCTATTTGTCTTCGGGCTTTACATGCTTGTTGGCAAGAGACGCAACGTCTTGATCCCATACTTTATTGCAGCCTGCATGATTGCGCCTGCGCAAAGACTGGTAGTCATCGGTTTCGATCTCAGCGCATTGCGGCTCTTGGTGATCGTCGCATGGTTGCGAATTCTCATGAAGAATGAGTGGCGCTCATTTCAATGGCAGAAAATGGACTTGGCAATTCTTATCTGGTCCCTTGTCTCGGCAGTTGTTTATTCGGTGCAACGGGGGACGATCCAAGCTTCTGTCTACAGTCTAGGGCAATTGTTCGACAGTGCTGCTCTCTACTTCATGTTTCGCTGCATTTTGCGTTCTTGGGATGATTGGGAGAGGTTTCTCACTTTCATGATCTTGCTGGCGATTCCGGTCGCAATTTTCTTCACGATCGAAAAGGCAACGGGGAGAAACCTGTTTTCGGTCTTTGGAGGTGTCCCAGAAATTACGGTTGAACGCGAAGGTCGGCTCCGGGTTCAAGGTGCGTTCGCCCATCCAATCCTCGCCGGCTGTTTTTGGGCAAGCCTGATTCCGCTTTTTGTTGCTCGGGGGTTGGTCTCCGGACGGAAGTGGGGATTGAGTATTCTTGGCGTTCTGATGGCATTGATCATGGTGTTTGACTGCGCATCAAGCACTCCGGTGATGGCGCTCATTTTTGGCGTCATTGCCGTTGCTCTGTTTCCGCTTCGTTATCATATGAGAGAAGTGCGCGTGTTTTGTGTCGCGACAGTGTTTGGCCTTCACATGGTGATGAAAGCGCCCGTATGGCACTTGCTGCAGCGTGTCAATGTTGTTTCAGGGTCGACTGGATATCATCGCTATTTACTTGTCGATGCTTTTGTCAATCGATTCAATGAGTGGGCTATGTTGGGTGTCGCGTCGACTGCACATTGGGGACGCACGCTTTTTGATCTCACGAACCAATTCGTGCTGGAGGGTGTCCGAGGTGGTCTCTTGCGCTTAGTTCTCTTTTGTTGGTTCCTGTCGATAGTATATGGGGCAGTCGGACGTATGGTGCGGCAAGCAAGGTCACCAGCTTGGCAAAAGGTTGGGTGGAGCTTTGGAATATCACTATTCATGCATTCGTCCAGTTTCATTAGTGTGTCCTATTTTGGGCAGATTGTCAGTCTGTGGTTCGTCCTCTTGGCCGCAATCACAAGTTTGGCTCCAGACAAAGCGCCCGCCGATGCGTTCTCCCGGAATTCCACTCAGCAGCCAGCGGGAGCACAGATTACCGCAGTGAACCGAGGTCATTAAGTGGTCAAAGTCTCAATAGTAACCGTGAGTTTTGAGACTTGCGAACTCACTAAGCGTTGTATCGAAAGTGTTCGGGAAGAATGCTCGTCACATTCCTATGAGCACATTATCGTCGACAACGGATCAACCGATGGGACCGCTGAGATGATTCGGCAAAACTACCAGGACGTGAGTTTGATTGCGCTTGACAAGAACGTCGGGTTCGGCAAGGCCTGCAACATTGGTGCTCGCAAGGGCACGGGGGAGCTTTTCTTGTTTCTCAATTCCGACGCCAAGTTACTTGACGGTGCCATTAGCCGGTCGCTTGCTTTTGCAAGAGCTGAAGCGAAAGCTGGCCTTTGGGGGGGGGTGTCTGTCAATGAGCAACATGAATTGAATGACAGTTCGGCTTGGAATGACCTGAGCGTGTGGGGTCTCTTTTGTATAACTTTCGGACTCAACCGTCTTTTTTCATCGACTCGGGTCTTCAATTCTCACCGTTTGGGCGTGTTGGCGGGAGATCGTGCCCGCGCCGTTCCTGTCATTTCAGGGTGCTTTCTCTTGATCGAGAGTTCGTTGTGGCACGAACTGAAAGGGTTCGATGAGCGGTTTTTCATGTATTCCGAAGACTTCGACTTGTGCCTGCGCGCACGCCAGTTAGGCGCCAACCCAATGGTTTCTCCCGACGTAGTTTTCATTCACGAAGGCGGCGCTTCGGAGAAAGTGCCTGCCGACAAGAGAGTTCGCCTCTTCAAGGCCATGGTTCAGTTCATGGAAAAACACTGGGGGCCTTTTCGACAGTTCCTTGGGAGATACATCTTGGTGTCTTGGGCTGGGAGTAGAACCCTTGTTGGGATCCTTTTGCGCATCATTGGCATGCGTGAGACTGGTAACAGAATGGAACCGTGGCGCCAGGTCCTCGTTCGCCGCCGAGAGTGGATTCGACCGGGTTGTTCTTGAACTACACCGTAGCCAACTGACCCCTGTTCGAAATGGATCAAATGATGAAGAATCAAAAATCAAGACCAAAAGTCCTTGCGATTGCATCAGGAGGTGGTCACTGGGTGCAAATGGGACGGCTTCGTCCGGCTCTCGAAAAAGCAGATCTGTATTTTGCGACAATTAGCAAGTCTTATCAGGAGGACGTGAAAGGGATGCCACTCTACGTCTTTCGTGATGCGAATCGCTGGAACAAATTGGCTGGGCTTCTGATGGCATTGCAAGTGCTCTTGATCGTTATTCGAGTCCGACCAGACTACGTCATATCCACAGGTGCCGCGCCGGGCTACTTTGCGATTCGATTCGGGAAGCTATTTGGCGCCAAGACCATCTGGGTGGATTCGATCGCCAATGTGTCCCGGCTCTCCATGTCTGGCGGCCTTGTGAAGCCTTATGCTGACTTGTGGTTGACTCAGTGGCCGGAACTGGTGGAAGAAGGTGGCCCAGAATTCTCGGGTAATGTTCTGGGCGAAATCGGGACCGTGGTTGTTAACGGATAGCCCATCGGCCATACTTCTTGATCGAATTGGAATGAAACGAGATGTCTGTATGTGTTTGTCTGAGAACGTCTTAGGTTTTTTCGCTATTTGCGTGTTATCTCAAACGGAGGATTTAGGCTGGAGTGGATTCTTGTAGAAAAGAAATTCATGATAGCGGTATGACCGAATAGTCGCCACGATTTGTCGGTTTTTTTAAACTATAGGATTGCCACATTCGATGTATATAAGGCAACCAAGTATTTTCACCTGAACAGGACGAATTCATCATGAATACAAGCGTGTTTCCGAAGCCCGATGTCGGACTCGCCTCTGATATCGGGAAAGAAGAAATTCGTGAGGTTGCAAGGAATGCTGTCCCCAAAGTATATTGGGCGAGTCGGCCAATCTTGTCGATTTTCAAGTATCGGTATCGCTTTTTTCTTGTCGCTATTGTGGGCATCGCGGTCACCTTTTTCGTCATGCGGCGGCGGCAAGTACCTTACACTTCCTACGCCAGCATTTTGGTGAATTACACGTCAATTGAACTCCTAAACGATAATCCAGAGAGTATGCCTGGAGCGAACATGAGCCGGCAAGAGTACGCTGATGCTCAGCTAGCTCAACTCATGAGCCATGATTTTCACATCCAAGCTGCCAAAGGCTTGTTGGAAGAACGCCGTCAGAAAGGCCGTGACATACCTGAAAAGGGCAGTGAAGAATGGACCAATACAGCGACCATCATTGGCGGAGTAATCTCCGGATCTCTTGATGTGAGACGAGGAAGGGGTTCACCAGTCCTGACGTTGAGACTCGTTCACTCAAGACCGACGACTGCATATGAACTTTTGAATGCGGTCGTAGAAGAATATCGTAGGTCCAAGGGTGTGTCACCCGAGCTTGTTCGG
>JAJRYU010000771.1 GCA_024275615.1 Planctomycetota bacterium | reverse complement strand
TAGGGAAGCGACGCTGTCAGGCCACAACTTGATCTGGGAGTAACTGGGCTGGGCGAAGGGTTGAGCGCCATCAAAGGTGATTGGCAGGACGTCATCAGTGATTAAGCGGTGGCCGCGTAAGTGCAAACTGGCCGCCAGTGTGGACTTGCCCCAACGGTGACCGCCAACAAAAGCGCAGGCCTTTCCGCCGATGCACACGGCACTGCCGTGTAACACCAAGTTCTGTCGTTGCAACATTGCGATTGCCATCGCTGGCCCAAGGATACTCAGTCGCAAGACGCGCTCTTCGACATCTGGCAAGGGATCAACAGTGATAGACTTGCCGTCTTCAATGAGAAAAGCGCCGACGCCCTCAAGGAAATGACACGCCCGGGTTGAATCGGCTCGAAATCCGAAGCCATTTGTCGAGATCTCCAATGGCCGAAAACTGACTTCGCCGTATTTCACGACCATGTCTGGCCCGTGGTCCGACTCGTGACGCCTCAATTCTTCTAAGGGAATCTCAGAAAGAACTCGCAAGCCATAGGCTTGGTATGGAACCATCGTTCCTGGATCGTTGATCATTGACGGTGTTGCCCGAGAGGATGGAGAAAAAAAAAGACGCACCCTCGTTGCCCTGTGAAGGACTACGAAGGTGCAGACTTTGAGTCTTAGCTAAATCCAATCGTACCACCGGGGATGGTATAAGGACCGCCGTCGTTGAAGCCAACAAACTTGGTTTGCTGGGTAAGCGCTTCAAAGTTGCCGAGAACGACTAACTTTGGGCTTTCGTATGTTTTCTTTTCGTCCATGCCGTACTTCCTATTACGTAATTTAAAGTGTCCCATAGGGATCTTCGACTCCATCCAACCATTCAGCAAGATTGATCGCTGCGAACAGAATCATCACCTCACGGCCGCCGTCGCCAGCGGATACCGCCTTTGTCAGCTCGGTCAGTCTGCCTAAATCCACGAAGCCTGCAAAGTCATTTTGATTTGATTTTGAGGTATTCACCCCATTTAGATCGTGATAATTCCGCACTTTATGCCTGAAATTCGGTCCTAACAATGACTTGCGTAGCCTCGTTCGATTTTTCTCCGGCAATATGTTTTTCATCGATTCCCGCAAGATCCAACGGGTCCAACCGTCCCGAATCCGTACATCGAAGGGCAAAGAGACGCACAAGTCGATGAGATCACGGTCAAAGAAGGGAAAACGTAGATCAAGGCCCTCATCGCGAGACACAACTGCCATCGCCTCAAGGGCTCTTGGATGCAATTCTGCGGAGAAATCAGATGCATGAGAAGCACGGGAATCCTCGAAAGTGGCTCCCCAAGAGTCAACCAGGCCCTGCCACCAGCTCTCAAATCCAATTTCGGTTTCCAACTTCTTGGAAAGGAGACTTGGAAACTCCGCTGACCAGTCTATCTCTTTCTTCTTCAGCCACCTTAACTTGGGTTTTAGCCAGTGGTTATAGATGAGCCAGGCAGTCGTTTTCCCTTGAGCTCCTGACCGCCGATAAAGCTGACGATTTTCCCGCCAGAGGCGCCACCAGCGGCCTTTGGCCGCCAGTTCTTCTATCCAGAAGAAACCATGGCAAACCGTGGTGTCACCGTCAATGCCATCAAACAGGACGTCGACTCCAATCGCCTTGGCCTGCTTCATGATCGCTCGGTGGATATACAGATTGGGGATCAAAAAAGGCTCGTCAAAGATGGCCGTCAAGTGGGAAACATCATCAAGAGGGTCCAGTTCGCATCCTTTGCATTCGTGGCCAATCATGCCATCCAACGCATTAACACTGTCTTGGAATTCTCTTTCGTCGGCAATTCGGAGTTCCTCAGGGGGAAGAGAAGCAAATGTTGCGGAAAACGTATGTAGATCCTGATCGGGCAATTCGTCATTGAGAAGTTGCCGAGTCATACAGCTAATTGATGACGAGTCTAATCCACCGCTTAAGAAGCACCCCACATTGCCGCTTGCCGGCATGCGACGTTTCACAGCTTGAGTAAAACGATCGAGAAACGCCTCGACATAGGCATCAGTTGAGTCCAAACGCAACTCAGTCACGGGGTCAGGCGCCCAATACTTGGTCTTTGTCAAATGACCCTGCGCAAATGACAAGAAATGGGCCGGAGGCAGTCTCATCAGACCGTCATGAAAAGTCGCTTCCCGCTCTTCGCAGACTCCCAGAAGATGCTCTGCGACGCGAATCCGGTTTATGGCAAAAGTCCCGCCGACTGTTGTGCGAAGAAACCGCAGGTCAGAACTGGCGAAGAGT
>JAJRYU010000770.1 GCA_024275615.1 Planctomycetota bacterium | reverse complement strand
CCGCCGTGCACCAAGATGATGGGAATCTCTTGAGCTCGAAGTTTCGCAATGTCGTCGACGAGGCCTCCTGCGTCATTGCCCTTGGCGCCGCCGATCTTGACCACTGTGATATTGTTCATGATTCTCCTCGATTCTCTTAGTGCGGCCAGATGCCAGTAAAGCCCAGGCCCGCATCTTCTTCGAAGCCGCACATCAAATTCAAAGACTGGATGGCGCTACCGGCAGCACCCTTCATAAGATTGTCGATCGCCGCCAGGGCCACGAGGCGGCCCTTGTTCTTGTCGTAGGACCAACCGATGTCAGCGAAGTTGGTCCCCAGTAGTGTCTTGGGGTCAGGGTGCCGATGAGCACCACCTCGTTCGTGCACGATTCGCACAAAGGGCTCATCAGCAACAAAATCGCGGTAGATGCCCCACAGAGAGCGCTCATCTAAGTCTAGGTCCACAAGAGTGTGGACCGTGGCCATAGCACCACGCACAGCATCAACCGCCGTAATTGACATGTGGACATTGTTCAGCCCCGTAACTTGCTCAACTTCAGCGGCATGGCGATGCCCTGTCGGCGCGTAGCTACGCATGACCTGGGCGCGTTCCGCGTGTTGGCCGGAGGTTGTTGCGCTCTTGCCGCTCTCAGATGATCCCGCTTTGATGTCGGCAACAACGTGGGTGGTCGGCGTAACGATTCCGGCACGAATCAAGGGCAACAGGGCGAGGTTGGTCGCTGTGGCATTGCAGCCAACACCACTGACGTACCTGGCATCCCTTACATATTTGCGATTCGATTCCGGTAGGCCATAACGGAAACGCTGCAACCAATCGGGAGCGACGTGATCATGTCCATAATACTCCTTGTAGACGTCGGGACTATCGAGTCTGAAATCGGCAGAACAATCGATGACCCTTTCTGCCAGTCCTGTGAACAAATCGATGTTCTTGACTGCTTCGCCATGAGGTAGTGCCAGGATCAAGATATCCCCTTTGTCGATATCTTCCATCTTCACAAACTTGCGGGGTTCTCCACTTCGCAAATGAGGATGCTGCTGGTGCAAGAATCGCCCAGCGAGGCGCTCCGATGAAACGCTCTTGAGCGTGAGCGTGGGATGCCCATCTATCAGTCGCATCAGCTCGCCGCCAACATACCCGGACCCGCCGGCAATTGAGACGTTTAACATGACAATGCGATCTCCCGTTTGGCAACAATGGCGTCAACAATGCGACCAGGGATGTCAACGCCAGTCGTCTCGATGCTATTACGAAACTCGGTGTTGTGATTGACTTCAAGAACAAGCCGCTCGCCGTCCCTTGTTTCGACAATATCGACAGACAAGATGACCCCGCCAATGGCTGCAGCGGTGTCTCGCGCGATTTGCCGCAATCCATCATCCACAGGGCAGTTGGCCGCCGACGCCCCCCTGGCGGTGTTCGTGATCCAATGGTCGGAATAGCGGTAGATCGCGCAAATGGCCTGGCCATCAACAACAAACAGGCGTATGTCGCGTCCAGGCTTGTCGATCAACTCTTGAAGATAGAAAACCTGGTGCGTCCAACCCCCCAAAGTCGCGCGGTCTTCAAGCACAGCTTCGGCAGCATGGCGATCGTTCAAGCGTGCCACCAAACGTCCCCATGAGCCGACAGTCGGTTTGACAACCACGGGATAACCCAATTCCTCCACAGCGTCTAGGGCCGCTTGCGGCGTGAACGCCACACGGGTTGCCGGGCAGCGAATACCGGCTCTTTCAAGGACAGCTTGGGTGGCGATCTTGTCACCACAAGTCGCAATAACCTTGGCAGAGTTGATGCAATTCACACCTTGGGATTCTAGGATCCTCATGGTCGCCAGCGCGCGCCCAAACGACAGCGAACGATCGATGACCGTGTCCCAAGGGGCACGACGGGTGCGCAAGTCGAAGTTCACTCGCCCGTCATCAATCCGCTCAAACGTAATGGCTCGCTTTTCAAGTGCTTTCATCAAGAGTTTTTCCTCGACTCTGATGCGCGACATAACGAGACCTAAGGATGTACTCATTCGCCCCAGTCCTCCTCAATCTCAGGCGCGAGTCCCAAAACGATCGGACCAACCTGGGTTATTTCAAGTTCAACTCCGCAAGCTGCGCAAGCAAGAATTTCTCCCACCATGGGGTCGTCACCGGCATCGACCGTTGCACCACATTCAAGACACTCATTCATGTTTCATTCTCCTTTTGTTGTCGTTTAATGATGTTTTTTGCCCGGGGTCATGTGGGCACTTGTTGTCGTCAAATAGTCAATCACCGCTTCGGAGACGTCCTCGGTCGTGGCTCGTCCACCGGCATCGGGGGTCTGAGGGCCTTCGATCGCGTGAATGGCGAGCGCCCGCTTCAAGGTCATCGCTTCTTTGGTGCGTCCCAAGTGCTGAAGCAAGAGAGCCAGAGCCCTCAGCGTCGCGACTGGATTGGCAATGCCACGCCCGGCAATGTCCGGAGCGCTGCCATGGACAGACTCAAAAATCGGCGTGCCTGATCCCAAAGTGGCGGATGCGGCTGTGCCAATGCCGCCTCCGAATGCCGCTGCCAAGTCCGAAAGGATGTCGCCAAACAGATTGCTCGTCACAATGCAGTCGAAGGACTCCGGTTGGGTCGCCATCTTGTACGCGGCGGCATCAACCAACATTTCGTCGACGACTAAGCCTCTCCCGGATAGAACCTCATGGGCCACCTCGCGAAAGAGACCGCATGATTCCCTCAAGATATTGGCCTTGTGGACAATTGTAACTCTGCGGCGATTCTCTCTTTCTATCCATGGCAACACCGAGGCCAAGAAGGATTCACAAGCGGAGCGAGAAATAATTCTCTCGGTGACAGCTACCTGCCCATCTGATCGTTCAACACCGGCGTAGAGGCCCTCAGTCGCTTCTCGAAAAACAACAAAATCTACACCAGAAGTCAAGTCAATGGTGGGTCTTATGATCGTGTGTAGGTTCAGCTCGCGACGAAGTTCAACAACACAAGAACGGTAATTCTCCACGCGGTAAGAAGGCGAACTGACGGCACCAAGTAAGACAGCATCGGCACTTTCGGCCGCTGCCAAACTATGGCTTGGAAGAGCAGATCCGGACTCCAAGAACTCCTCCCAACCGAAGGCAATCGACTGTGTCGATATGTCGTGAGCAAGTTTCTCAAGGACCCGT
>JAJRYU010000769.1 GCA_024275615.1 Planctomycetota bacterium | reverse complement strand
CAACCCTACCCAGCCAGATGTTCGTCGCTGTCCTCGGACTCAGGCATGGCGGCTTGGCGCACCACACGGCCGTCAGCCCAGAGCATGTCAAGGTCATAGTAGCGTCGGGCGTCTTCTTGCATGATGTGCACAATGACGTCGCCAAGGTCCATCAGGACCCACCAACCCTCGTCCAGACCTTCCACACTGACGACGTTGCCGCCGCCGTGTTTCACAAACTCGCGGATCTCTTTGGCCATGGCCGACACTTGCCGACTGCTCATGGCGGTTGTCAAGACAAGATAGTCCGCAATGGATGTGACTTTCTCGACATTGATAACGGTGAGTTCGCTGCCCTTCTTCTCAAGGATCAGATCGCCGACTTCATGGGCAAGAGAAGCTGGGCTGGAAAAGCTCGGGGAGATCGGAGAAGTTGATTGTTGGGCGTCATTTGCGCCCGTTTCTTCATGAGTCATTGAGGCTCCTGGTCGATGCGCCAGACCTTTGTGGTGGCGCTTCTCATATCACTATGATCGGCATCGCGGTCGATCGGTTCAAGTTTAGTACAAAACCAGGACGCTTCCCCTCCCCAGAAGAAGGTCCAGATCTCATCGAAAGGCAGGGCAAAATATTGAAAAACAACGACTTATGACAATAAGAAAGCCTCAGGAGTTACATCCCGAGGCTTTCCTGAATTTTCAGAACGATCAGCCCAAGAACTTCAAGAATAGGGGCACAAAGACCAAAGAGACGATACACATCAACTTGATCAAGATGTTGATGGCAGGTCCTGAAGTGTCCTTGAACGGATCGCCGACCGTGTCACCCACAACGGCAGCGGCGTGAGCGTCCGAGCCCTTGCCACCGGCTGCACCGCCTTCGACTTCCTTCTTGGCGTTGTCCCAAGCACCACCCGCGTTGGCCATCATGATGGCCATCATGATGCCACAAACAAGAGCACCAGCGAGCAGACCCGCTAGTGCAGCAGGGCCGAGCAGACAGCCAACGGCCAAGGGTGCGGCCACTGCCATGAGACCGGGCAAGACCATTTCGGCAATAGCAGCCTTTGTCGAAATAGTGACACAAGCAGCGTAATCCGGTTTGCCAGTGCCTTCCATGATGCCAGGAATTGTTTTGAACTGGCGACGAACTTCTTCAATCATCGCACCCGCAGCACGGCCAACGGCTTTCATGGTCATGGCACTGAAAAGAAACGGCAAGATGCCGCCAAGCAGAAGACCAATCAGGACGTTCGGATTGAGGAGATCAAAACGCAAGTTGGTCACCAGACCATCCATGCCCTTGACAAAGACCGCCGTGTCCAATTTGGCAATCTCTTCCACAGCCATCTTGTTCACTCCGGCGATGATCGCCTCGCCGAAAGTGTTGAACAAAGCAAGAGCAGTGAGAGCCGCAGAACCGATGGCAAAACCCTTACCGATTGCCGCGGTCGTGTTCCCCACAGAATCCAAGGCATCGGTGCGTTCGCGAACGATGGGATCGCACTCGCTCATTTCAGCCAGTCCGCCAGCGTTATCAGCCACGGGGCCATAAGCATCGACACCGAGACTAATGCCCAAGGTGGAGAGCATGCCGACAGCAGCGATGGCGATGCCGTAAACACCGCACCACTCAAAAGCGAAGAAGATGGAAACGGCAATGACAATAACGGGCAGAGCGCATGATTCCATGCCCACGGCCAGGCCCTGGATCAAAGTCGTCGCCGGGCCGGTTTTTGTTTGATCAATAATCGACTTGACCGGTTTGTGGTCGCCTGAGGTGTAGTATTCCGTGATCTTGCCGATGATGACGCCTGATGCCAAGCCAACCACCACGGTGTAGAACAGCTCCATGGGCAACTCAAGCATCTTGACCAAGGCAAAACTCACGCCAATGGCAAGAACCGTGGCAATGATAAGGCCACGGAAAAGAGCATTGTGAATTTTCTTATCGTCATTGGTGCTGACAAAGAAAGTACCAATGATTGAGCAGATGATACCGGCACCGGAAAGCGCCAAGGGGAAGACCACCAAGCCGCTCTTGACTGTCTCGCTGACAGCGTCGCCAGCAATAGTCTTGGCGGAGTAACCCAATGCGATAGCGGCAATGATGGAACCGACATAGGATTCGAACAAGTCCGCTCCCATACCGGCGACATCCCCCACGTTATCACCGACATTGTCGGCGATCGTCGCTGGGTTGCGGGGGTCATCCTCGGGAATTCCAGCTTCAACTTTACCAACGAGGTCGGCACCAACATCAGCCGCCTTAGTAAAGATGCCACCGCCAACACGGGCAAAGAGGGCAATCGTGGAAGCACCCAAGGAGAAGCCAAAGACAGCGTCAATGGCCAGTTTGTCTTGGCCAAAACCGATGTAGAGCCCGGTGAGGCCCAAAAGGCCAAACCCAACAACAGCCATCCCCATAACGGCACCGCTGGAAAACGCCACATCCAAGGCAGCCGAGAGGCTGGTCTTGGCGGCTTCCGTGGTGCGGACAGCACTCTTTGTTGCGACACGCATTCCCAACCAGCCTGCGCCGGCGGAGAGAATCGCCCCACTCACAAATGAGATCGCCGTCCGAACGCCAATATCACCCAAGGCACCGGCGAGTACGCCAGCCAGGACAACGACGAAGATCGCCAGCACTTTGTATTCGGTCGTCAAAAAAGCAACAGCCCCATCTTGGATAGCTTTTGCGATTTCCTTCATGCGGTCCGTGCCCTCGGACTTGCTGTAAATTGACTTCGTTCGAAGAACAACGAAAATCAAAGCAAGAATAGGAGCGCCAACTGCAAGATAGATCAAGTTGTCAACCATGACCCGCTCTTTCTTAGTGTTGTGTTCAAGCAAGAATGATGCACGCCACCCAACCTCGTCCCCTTCGAGAACAAGTTTAGTGTCGTGCTTGTATTAGGCGTTCTTTGAAAGAGTCCGTTCGCCCTGCACGTTTGCGAATGAGCTGGTCAAGTTTCACCAGCTCTTTTTGCCAACGGGCCCGCAACTGGACATCTTTCTTCCCTGCCTGAAGAGCTGCTACCAGATCCGCATCAAGGCTCACGAACTTCTCGAAGAGATTGACGTAAGCTACGGAATAGTAAGGCATTTGCGGCCCAATGCGGCCCTCTGCAAGGACGGAGATTCTATTGATCTGCTGCCGATATCGCAAGGACGCCTCGTGCTTTTTGGCAAGGAGCAATGATTGGCATAAACCCATGGCCCGTAAGTGGATAAGATTCACCATGTTGGCATCCAGAGTTTCTCCCTCGACGTTGAAACGTAGGTGGGTCCCCAATTCCAAGCGGTCGCCAACCTGGCGCAGCAGGTCTAGCAAGGCCGCACCATCTTTGATCAGGGGGCCATTTGCACCGTGCCAGTCGGCGAGAGAATCGAGCTGGCGCAGGGAATGGGCCCAGAAACGGTAAGTACCTTCCCACTCTTCGGGGCGTTGGGCTTTGGGGAATTGGTCGGCAAAACTCCGCGCCATCTTGGCAAGTTCATCGAGCAATTCCGCCGCTTGCCTAAATCGCCCACGATTCATCAGCCATTCGCTGGCTTCCTCCGTGGCGCGCAACTTCAGATCGAAGGCAGCAATCTCTTTGGGAAAATCAGCCGCGATTGAGACCGCGTCAGCCAAAGCGGCCATCAATCCACTTCTGCCTGATTTATTCTGCAGTTGCCGTGAGCAATATCGATCTGGTGCGATCAGGTCGAAGTAGACGTAAAAACGCATCTCTCTGAGTTCAAAGCTCTTGGGGTTGGCCTTGATGCCACTCCCGAGTCGGCGCAAGGCCCGCTGATAATACCGCCACCTCTTGGCCTCATTCGGTTCGGACTGGGCTACACCAAACGCGATGAGTTGCCCTTGCCGCAAACGGATTTGCGGATCATGAGGTTGTAAGCGAACGATTCGTTCCTGGATGTCGATCAGTTCCCAGAATCGTCCCTCTCGCTGAAGTCTGTCAGCCTTGGACCAAAGGTATTGCAAGAATAGAGGTTTGAAGGCACCGAAGGTCAAATAGCCAAAGATGGAGTTGGGAGCGTCATAAGCTGCCAAGCGCCCAGACTCAGGTAATTGACTTGCCAGCTCTGCCTTGCACCACAAGAACATCGTCAGGAAGAGAATGAGGATCACGAGTCTGGGCGTGGTCACGTTCATGCGAGGTCCCTCTTGTTCGCGGCCCAACCACTGAGCACTCCCAAGAGTAGACCTCCCAGCAAGAATCGAGACAGCAACTCTCCCTCGACATCCCAGCCGATGTCACGTCCACGTGTCAACCTTTGAATCACGTCGTACCTCCCCGCGTCCGGTAACAACGTCGTCACCGCAGAAACGATCGCTTCTCGTACTCCGACTGAAGCATCTGCAAGGACACCAAACTCCAAGACTTCAACGGAGATCGAGAGAATAGTCAAACCGAAAGCGGCGATGAGGCTCGGCCCGAATGACATGTGCTCGCGCAAGTAAAGAGCAAAAGTCGCCAGAACAACGGCAAGTAGCGACAGGGCAAGAGCGGCACGCATGACGCCACCGGCGAAAGACCTCGAAGCCGTTATCAACTGCAGACCCTGTTGGCGAAACTTGACCATGTACGACTTGCTACGGTTCTCGAATGTGAAGATGAGCCGCGTGGGATTGACCTTCGCCGGATGGGCAAACTGAAACCGAACGGCTCTCCCTTCGTGGATTCGCAACACCTGCCGCTTTTCCCAGCCACTCTTTGGATCGCGGACTGTGAGCCTCACAGGGCAATCGGCACGGGCTTCACCGGTGGCGGACATGAGAAGTAAGGTCGGCGCAAAAAGGCCATGAATGAAACCCCTCCCCTCGTGGCTCCGCAGGCCATGACTTCCAAGTTCAAAAGCCACACTGACTTTGTCGCCACGTTTGCGCATGAATTTGGTTTCGCGGCGCGAACTGAAGTCCGGACTTACTTGCCGACTTTCCAAAGTGAATTGGACGTCCGTCCCGGCGAATCGCACACGGTGATGTACAACGATAAGGGCACCCGCTAAGAGACCAAAAAGGACAAGCATCATGGCCATGCCAAGGAGTCTGCCCCAAAAGAAGGCTGCCGGGCCCACTGTGCGACGCAAGATTGTCGCCGAACCTGAAACCTTCTCACTTCGAGCCGCCAGTTGCATGCCAAAAAACAAGGCCAAGAACATGGTGATGACGGCGACTCCACCAAGACCATGATCGATAAAACGAGCCGATGCTGCTCTCACTTCAAGTGATGAATCGGTACGAAACGCCAACAACAGCAAGACGAATAGTAAGAAGGAAACGGGAGCCGCCCCCGTGCGCATCAATTCTCGCATCGTCAAATTGGCAAGGCCCATGATTGCTCGTAGGGCGCCAGAAAACTGACTACGCCGCCTCACGAATCATCGCCCAAAAGGAAATCCTCAAGACCACGCTCAGAAATCCGCATGCCATCCACTCTGGCACCCATTGTCTTCAGAAAATTGTCCAGGGCCTCTTCCTTGGCCAGGTCAAACCCTGACAATTCCAGATCAAGGCGGCCGACTTTCTCAGCCAGCTGATTGACTGCGCCAGTAAACACAACGCGTCCTTTCTTAAGGACAACAACCTGATCGCAAAGTCCTTCGGCGTGGCGCAAATGGTGGGATGACATGATGAGAGCGGCGCCATTTTCTTTTTGGCGGCAGCAAACGTTCAAGAACATTCTTGTAGCCGCCGGGTCAAGGCCGCTTGTTGGTTCGTCCAACAACAAAAGTTCCGGCCGGCCTATGAGGACACAAGCGAGTCCCAAACGCCGACGCATGCCTAGAGAATACCCCTTGGTTCTTTTTTTCTTCCAGACTTCCATGCCGAAGACTTCAATCAACTCGGCAATTCGATTCTTGGTTTAGGCGCGACTCAGATCGGCGGCAGCGGCAAAAAACTCCAAGGTCTCTATGACGTCAAGGAATGGAAACAACTCACTGGCGTCCGGCAAGAAACCAACACGGCGGCGATTCGCCATAGTCCGAGGTGACTCACCAAAAACTCGCAGGGAGCCAGAATTTGCTTTCTCGATGCCGGCGATCAACCTAAGAGCCGTGCTCTTCCCCGCGCCATTGGGACCAACCAACATGAAGGCCTCACCAGCACTGACGTTCATGTCAAGCTGCTCAAGGGCAACTTGATCGGTCTTGCCGAAATGGCCACGATAGTGCTTGCTCAACAAACTTGCCGAAACTGGAGGTGGGGATGTTGTGGACATCATTTCTCGCTTGAACACGCTTACACAAATTGCCGTCTCAGAAAAAGAATATCCTATTCAGCCATTTCCTTCGACCTACGCTCACTATTCTGGTCTGAGCCATTCACGATCTGCCACCGAGATTCCATGGATAGGCCAGAAAAGGGGATCGTATGCGCTTTTCAGTCCGCTTGCTCATTCTCATCGCTGCTCCTACAATCCAGCCCGATACGGAGAGCAACATGGCACGGCTGGTAGTCAAGAACGGCGTCGAACGCGGCAAGGAATTCCTGCTTCAGGAGTCCCAGACCATTGGACGCCTCAGTAAGAACGGTATTCCCATCGAAGACAGCCGTATGTCGCGGGAGAATTCCCGTGTCTACAAACTAGGTCGGCGCTGGCTTCTCGAAGATCTTTCTTCCAAAAACGGCACCTTTCTCAACGGCAGTAAAATTGAAAAAGCCGTGCTTACAGAAGGCGACGAAATCCGCGTCGGTGAAACACACTTTTCTCTTGTGTTTGACGACGTCGAGAAGCAGCTAACCAACGACCAAGTTGGGGTCGAAGGCATGAGCGCCAAGGAAGTGGGGACCAGTAGCAAGGCCCTCAGCTACAGCAAGTTTGCCGGTGATGATGCCACCAAGACGTCTTTTTTGTGGATTCGCCAAGACATCAGCCAGAGGGACGGTGGGTTTCGTTTCCTCATTATCTTAGGTGTCATACTCTTCACCGCCGGTATTTTCTTCTTGGTGCAAATGCTCGTCGCCAGTTAGCTGCCCCGCGTTTCAGCTCATCTATTTGATGAAACGAATGGTATAAGGGTAGGAATAATCCTCGCCAGAATTCGCAGCCATGGCAGCTAGAGCGACAAAAACGACATCGGCGATGGCAATAAGTGGCGTCACAATCACGCCGATGCACACAAACCAAAGCGGAATCGAGAGCAATAGAGCAAGGAAGACTGTGATTTGGAAATTCAGTGCTTCTTTGCCTTGATCGTCGATGACTTCGGAATCTCCGCGCTTCACCAACCACACCACAAGGGGGCCAAGAATGCTCCCCATTGGAATAATGAATCCGAACAATGCCGAAAGATGGCAAAACATGGCTATCTGGTTTTCTTGTTTCTTTTCCATTGTTGTCCCTCAATCCTCTTCTAGTATCCCGACATCATCTGCCAAATTTCCCCGCGTCTCAAAGAACTCCTTCATCGTCGTGAGGAGTTTTGGTGTCATCCCTTTGACCTTGAGGATATCCTCGTCGCTCGCATCTCGCACGCCTCCCACCGCTCCGAAT
>JAJRYU010000768.1 GCA_024275615.1 Planctomycetota bacterium | reverse complement strand
GATTTGACGTTTGATGCGTGGGGGGCATGGCAAGCGCCACATTCCTTAAGCAAGGGTTCATGGACGACCTTGGCACTGTCGATCTCGTGTTGCACTACATCGTGGCAATCGAGGCAAAGTGATCTTTCGTTCTTCGTCAACAAACGCATATTTTTGGACTGATGAGGTTCGTGGCACTCTCGACATTTCGATTTACCGACTGGCTCATGGATGAACTCGAAAGGAGAGCCTGGCTGCCCATTGAGTTTCTTGGGCGTGTGTTCCATATCATGGCACTTGCCGCACAGTACTTTGTCGTCTTGGGAAACAAGGAAGTTCTTGTTGTCGCCTCCGTGGGGGGCGTGACAACTGATGCAATCACCATCCGAGTAGGCCTGATGGACGGAGAGTTCCTTCTTCGGTCGGCGATGGCAATGGGTACAGAGCTTTTCCTTGGGACGTGCGAGCTTAAATTTGTGCTCCTTTCGAGTCTTCGTGGCGACATGGCAGGAGTCACATGCGCCGACGGTCACCGGGCCATGAAGCCATGGTTGTTTCTTCTTTTCCCCATGGCATCCGGAGCGAAAACAACTCTGGTCAAAATCCCTCAAGACCAGATCCGAAAGTTCCTTTTTTCCACCCTGAGGCGGGCGAGACGGGGATTTCGTTTTCGGCTCTTCCTGAGGTCTTGTGAGTGAGCCAGACGCCCATCTGGTATCGATGGGTGCCGCCATGATCAAGAAAACAACGGAGACCGTTGACACAAGAGTGCTCACGCGCCGAAAAAATCTACTTCTTGCACATTGACTATCATGGGCACAGTTCACTGGTCGAGCTTTTTGCTTCTGGACGAACAGCTCTTGTCTTGCGTTCTTACGGTCACTCACAGATTCCGCCTCATGGTTGCTGTAGGTCCGGTCTTGTTACCGAGGGCGCAAGCAGTGATGGTCCTTTGCTCGCCTTATTATTTGATTTCATCGTGCGCCACATGACAATGCCTGTGCACAGACAGATGAAAGACAGGTCGACGATAGCAACCCGTGTGACGTAGCGCACGACGGCTCCTTTGCCAAAACCATAGCTATGCATGCCAGTCCCGAGAACGAAATTGACGCCAACGTAAGTCATCACGACGAGCCAGAAGCAGACGATGCTCTTGATGGCAGTGGCGAAAACTCCTCTAACGAGGAGGAAGACCAAAAGGGCGATGCCAGCGCCCGACAACCCTAGGGCTAGGGGAACGTCGAAGTGACCCCATGACGTGATAACCAAAGTGAATATGGCAACAGTAAGAAGCGCTCCGACCTCGAGCAGGCGTGGTGTTGCGTGACCACGGTCGCCACGCATATGGATGATTACCATATATCCGAGCAGCGCCACGAGGGACCAAACCTCTTTTGGATCCCACCCCCAATAGCGACCCCATGATGAGGCCGCCCACATGCTCCCGGTTATGATGCCGAGGGTCAGGAGAATCGTCCCGAGATGGACGTACCAGTAGTGCATGACATCGAGTTTCCTGATCGTGTCCATCTTTCTGGGGCGAAATGTCATGGTAAAGAGCTGGATGTGCGCCACAAATACGGCCAAAGTTAGCACGGAGTAACTGACCATGATTATGGGCACGTGAATGGACATCCAAACTGTCCCAAGAAGGACGGGGGCGATGGGGCGCACGAAAGGGTCCACTGGCAACACATTGCACAAGAACATGGTGAGGGCAGCCATGAACGACGCGGTGAATGGCACGAGGCGCTGCTTCTGCACCAATGTGGCAATGACGGCGAACAACGAAGTTCCCCAAGCCAAGAAAAGCAGAGATTCATACATGTTCGCTGCAGGAATTCTCCCAGCGATATCCCATCTAAGGGACAATCCCCATGTTGTAAGTCCGAAGCCCGCAAAGACACTCACCAGAGCAACTATGTCAAGCCACTTCCGCTTGGCGACGAGTGAAATTGCCGCAATGAAGCAGCCGATGACGAGAGCCCAAGCCGCGAGCCGAAATGGTCGTTTCTTATTGTAAGTGATCTCGACTGGGATTATTTTTCTGTCAATCTGGTGCGCACTCGGGAGCTTCTTGAGAGCGACAGTCAGATGTTCGGCGGCATGATTGAATGCCTTTGCATCATCTTTCAGATAGGCTGTGCTTAGACTTGCCCAAGCCAATTGTACGCCGCGGATCAAACCGTCCTTGTCCCGAGCTCCTTTGGGGACAGCTCGCCAAGAACCGAGCTCATCGGTTTGATTAGGAATGATGCGAATGGCTTCTCCCCCCCAAATACGTTGCAGGGATAGGAGTTTCTTGCGGATGTCCAGGGCTTTTTCTTCCAGCGGATCTGGCTTACGCCCATCGATGGTCGCTGCCCGTTGCATGAGTGGCCGCAGAGTGTCGTGGTTGATGAGATCCAAGAAGGAGAATCGAATCTTGTCGCCGTCAAGGCCGAATTCAGCACGCAATTCTGCGTTGGCGATCTTGATCAAGGGGACCTTCATCCATCGAGGTGGGTCAAACGTCCAGCCGAGCAGAAGGGCGACTGGGTCATGGCCTTCAAACTCTTGGTCGCCGGTAATTTTCCAAACAAGATCCCGAGCAACAGTATCCAAGGGTGGCCAACGACCGTCGTGTTGTGCAACTATCGTCCGGACATCATCGAAATCGATCGACGATGGAGTCTGCCCAGATGCCGCGCGTGGGAGCAGGCTCAATATGACCACAAGCATTAGCACCATAGTCGCATGTCTGTGAAAATGACGAGCGAGATTTTGATCTTGAACGCGATTCATGGTCTATCTCCCTTCAGTGCAACTTGTTGAGTGGATTTCACGGTGCTGCCCTTCAGTGGCGCGCTGAAAGAATACGATGATCATCCCCAGCAATGTGAGGATATATCCGGTAAACACAACCCACTGTCCAGGGTCGCGCGCTACGCTTAATACCGTCGATTCTCGGCCATTCTCGCTGCTATAGGATGATTGGAAGAAGGTGAAATCACCAAAATCTGCCGGTTGATTCATAGAGATTTCTACGGGTTTGTTGGCGCTCTTTCCGTCGGCTATGAAGCGAACCCTGCTAGTGAACGACCGCGGGCGCATTGTTCCCGGATGATGACCAATGCGGAAGTCTTCCAACTCGACAGCAAAGCCGAGAGGTTCTTCGACGGCAGAAAATCCCAGTCCGACGATCGTGTCGGCGAAGTGCACTGATCCGTAGTCGAATTGGCGGAGGCCGAGTTCTTTGGTCGCGGTACCACTTGCCAACTCAATGACGATTCCAGGTTGAGGTTCTTTTCGTTCCGGTTGTACACGTTCCAAGATGCGATCCAATCGGCCGTGCTTCTCAAGACTCAAGATTGTGAGGGCGGCATCACCAAATGGAGTGGGTATTGACGCGCCAATTTCTATCTCATGAGGTGGGTACTGCTTTGGGCTCTTGTCAAAACGGACGTGGAGTCTGTGGTCGGGGCCTTCGAGGATCTCGATGGGCGTAACAGGTCTGCTCGCGGTCGGTGCGACCAAGGTGACAGAGGTGTCATTGTTTTCGCCGTTGTTGTGCATTGAACCGAATTCTGGGAAACGAGCAAACGACTGATATTGTTTACTTTCGCTTGGATCTTGGCCTTGGCGACGAATGATGACCTCCGTATAGGGGTTTAGAGGTT
>JAJRYU010000767.1 GCA_024275615.1 Planctomycetota bacterium | reverse complement strand
CTGGCGATGCGTCATCCTGGCGCCAATTTGCACGAAATTGGCTGTGTTTTTCAACCCGACTCAACCTCCTTCGACAGAGTATTTTGCGCCTCGGTGGTCGTTTCTTTTCTTCGAAACACGTGCCTTTTTGGCCGGGTAAGTTTCTATTGTGCAACCACCAATGGTCGCTCGCTCACTGGCATAGGCTCGCGCCCAGTATCGGCTTTGAAACCTGCGTCTTCAACCAAAATCGACCCGGTGACGACAGACGCCGCACAGGCATCCGGCTGACCGCTCATCGACAGCAACATGTTGAACGCCTTCGCTGTGTCACCGGTCGCGATAATGTCGCGCAAGCTGCGCACGGTGATGTCGTCGGGAGTCAGACCCCGAGCTGGTTCGATTCGGCCGTCGTCGACATAGACCTTGTACATGATCAAGGGATCGGTCATCAACTCTGTCGACTCTTCCGGCTCAAGCGACCAGCTGTACCGTGAAGAGATTTCCGGCCGCTCCAGTCGCTTGACCAACAACCCGTATTCGTTGCCGAAGTCTCTCGCCGTTTGACGGAGCTCATCGAGCAACTCCGCTGCTGAATAGCGTTTGTTCGAAGCTTCTGCATGCACAGTAATCTGCCATTCCTGCAGCCCCGAAAAGGCGCCCAGGGCCTTGCATGCCCGGTCTACCTGTTCCTGCCAGAAACCCAAGTCAAAATCCAGGTCAACCGGTTCACCTTCGACCGTCGCGCTTTCCGCTGCAGCAAAATCCGGGATCTCTTCCGTGACCGGGTGCGACGCGAGATATGCCTTCTTGCTGGCCAGGTTGCCCAACGCTCTCTTGTGAGCGACATCGGTGTAGAGCCACAGTTGATGGCGAATGCTGGCGTAGTCGTCTTCTTCCACCAGGTTCATCGGGCGGCCAAAAACATCGCGCCCGTTGCCGATGAAAAAACTGTTGTCGAGATCAGGATCACCAACCCGAATATCGACAAAAAAGCGGCGGTCGTGTTTCTGGTTGCTCTCCACGATAGCGCCGTTGGTGGCAACAATCTTGGCAGACAACGTATCTTCAATACAATAACTGACAAAGTGGGGTGGCGCCATCCCCGGCATGACGAGCTGCTTGCTGGTGCGGGCCAGCTCGTCGGCCATCGCCCGGGCGACGGCGTCGTCCGCCACAGCTCCTGACATGCTCTAGTCAAGTCGCTTTGAATCAAAGATATAGGAACTTCGAGCGTTGTGGTAATAGATGGCCCATTTTTTTCGCTCTGCGTTTTCTCTATCGCCAATATACCAGGGCGAATCCTGGCATGCAACGTGCCGAGCAACTGCCCATGTGACACCGCCTCTTCCCCGATGTCAGGAGTTGTGGCCGTAGAGGGACGGTGAGGCGGTGAGACGACTCCTTCTTCGGGAAGAGCTGCTAACGCTTCCATGCATCAACCATGCGCCTTACGATATTTATTGTTGATAGCATTACGACAAATATAGTTCAAAGTCACAACTTTTTTTGTCGTTAGAGTATGATCGATGAATGGACGAATTGGCCGCCCTCTCGGAAACTTTCAGAATTAAATGGCACAGTTCGTCAACTATATCTGGCACAATCCGAATTCTCCGTTTGGTCGATGCCGCCGCAAGGTGGGCGATCTTCTTTGGTGCTAAAATCCAAGGATGGCCCACGATGGCGACGACCACTCGACCACCAGGCCGTTGGCAGCGTCAGCTTGGGTGTCGGGCATGGGTGGGTCCTTTCAGAGAGTGGGCGGTGAAAGGTCGCCCGGTCAATCGTGTTTCTCCGGATTGGCAATTCACGGGTCGTCTTGGTGAACGGACCAATGAGTAGTGTTCTGAATTACTGATGATTGAATCTTCTCTGAGTGAACACTCAGGATAGGTGCTGCTGCACTGGGAGGTTCGATGTTTTTCCTGAAGCTCCGCGGCGTACGTTCTTCAGACCCGGACGTCCGATTGAAGGCAGTGAGGCGACTGGTTTCAAACCTGCGTGCCGATGACGCCTCGAAGCGCAGCAAGCTCTATTCTCACCTTGTCAAGAAGGGTGAGGTCGAACTGCTTTGCTCCATGCTCTCCTGCACCGCAAGCAGGGAGATGGAAGAAGAGATGATCAACTCGTTGGGCCTCCTTGGGGACCCGGCAGCGGTGGACACCCTTCTAAATCACGTATCGGCGAACGCGGTTCACTCAG
>JAJRYU010000766.1 GCA_024275615.1 Planctomycetota bacterium | reverse complement strand
GTGGACATTGGCAGCACCGACGCTGATCATGATGATCTTCTTGCCAATCATGGCTTACATGTGGATGTCGACAGCCAACCCACTGCGGCAACCGTCTGATTTTGGTTTGGTTTCACCGCAGGCTTGGGAACAGGAACTCATTTCGATTTCCGATGAAATCGATCAAATGGAATCCGATTTCCGCAGCAACTCGATCATCAGCCCTTATCAGGATCCAATGTCTTACGAGTTGCATTCACTGGAATCGCTTATACAACAATTGGAAGGATCGTTGCGATAACTTTTTAGGGATGCCGAAATGTCAAAACTGTTTTACCTGATTTTCTTTTCACCGTTCATTCTGCTTGTCATTTACGCGGCCAGCAGCGCCAACCAAGATGCACCTGAAAATGTCAGAGCAGCCTCACCACCAGCGGTCCCTGCGGTCGCGTCCTTTTGGCAAGACCAATCACGGAATCGAGCGTCTGGACTTGGGACTTCCTCCATGGCTGGAGCTCGAGGAGGAAGAGGAGGAGGAGGATCTCACTATGGCCAGTTAATTCAAACGCTGAAAGACGCCGAAAACGACGAACAGAAAGACAAAGTCATCTCGGAGATTCGTGGAGAGTTGGAAAAGCAATACGAATCCTTCCTGAATTCCAACGAGCAGCAGATTGCAGATCTACAAGAAAGAATCGACAGACTGAAAGATCAACTCGATCGGCGACGCAATGCTAAAAACCGGATGGTTGATCTCGAAGTGGAACGAATCGTCAGTGAATCCGAAGGCCTGGTTTGGCCTAGGGCCAGCGCGCACTTTAGGCGATCTGGGATGGCGAGGTAAGCCCTGGTCTGAGACGATCTTTTGTGTTCGACAACTCAACACGAAAGGATTGCCATGCTGACTGTCAGAGACAAGGACGCCACTAACATTCTCCGCTTCTTCGATGAGCTTCCCGACCCTCGCTCGCAAATCAATCGATGGCATCTTTTGGGCGATGTCATTGTGATCGCGATTTGTGCGGTGCTCGCGGGTTGTGAGGGGCCAACCGGAATCGCCAAATGGGCCAAGCTGAAAGAGAAGTGGTTGCAGAAACACTTAGCACTCCCCAACGGCATTCCGGCAAAGGATACCTACCGACGCGTCTTGTCGTTGCTTCACCCACGAGCCTTCCAGCAGTGCTTCAGCCAGTGGATCGATTCGCTCAGCTTTCTAACCGACGAGCAGAAAGCCGAACACCAGAGACTGATCGCCATCGATGGCAAAGCTCTGCGGCGATCGCATGACAAGAAAAGTGGCTTGGGGGCGTTGTTCATCGTCAGTGCGTGGGCGTCCGATCAAGGCGTGAGTCTGGGCCAGGTAGCGACCGAGGAAAAGTCGAACGAGATCACTGCGATCCCTGTATTACTGGACCAAATCGATTTTGAAGACGCCATCATCACCATCGATGCGGCGGGATGCCAGAAGAATATCGCCGCACAGATTGTCGATGGCAAAGGGGACTATGTGTTGGCTCTGAAGAAGAATCATCCCACGTTGTATGGCGAGGTGAAGTCTTTCTTCGCGGACCACTTCAAAGACGACTTCGCGCGTTACCCGGTGAGTCGCTATGAAGAATCGGAAAAGAGTCACGGCCGGCTCGAGCACCGCAGGTACTACCAAGTCACGGCTCCCCAGGATTTGTACGGGCGCGACGACTGGAAAGGTTTGAAAACCTTGGGTGCCGCCGTGCGAGTCTATGAACAAGACGGCGTCGAGAAATCGGACGTCCGCTATTATCTTTGCAGCCTACGTCGCCACGGCCAGCAGTTTGGCCACGCGGTTCGAGGCCATTGGGGAATCGAGAATTCCCTTCATTGGTGCCTGGACATGACCTACCGCGAGGACGAAAGCCGAGTCCGAAACCGCAACTTCGCCGACAACTTATCGTGGCTTCGCCGTCTCACCTTGAGTCTGATCAAGCAACATCCGGGTAAGGAAAGTAATGTGATGAAGCGTCGCATGGCAGGCTGGAGTATCGACTACTTGATGCAAATCCTTACCGGGCAACACACTTAATTCGCGCTGGCCCTGGCCCAAACCCGAGTTTTCTTGTCCGGAAGCTTCAGCAGAAATCTCATGTCGCGGATCAAGTGTGCCCAACAGTATTGAGCTTTGATCTCATAGTTCCAGGCGAAGGAACAATTGGCAGAGAAGTAATCAAGATAGAGCCATCCGCTGATTTGTAGAG
>JAJRYU010000765.1 GCA_024275615.1 Planctomycetota bacterium | reverse complement strand
AAGATAGACTTGATCATTCTTGATCTTCTGCTCCCTGATGGCGACGGCATCGGGCTTCTTGATGAGTTGCGGGGAGGAGGCGACGACATGCCGGTGATCATTGTGACCGCTCGAGGTGAGGAGGAGCAGCGTGTTGGTGGCCTACGAGCAGGGGCTGATGACTATGTCGTGAAACCCTTCAGCATCGTTGAACTTGAGGCCCGTGTACTCGCGGTCGCCAAGAGGCGCACAATGTCCGATTTGCTTGAATTGGAAGACGCGCAAGTTGACTTGGATGCCTACACCTATGTGCGTCATGGTGAGTCGTGCAAACTCCTGCAAAAAGAAGCAGAGCTTCTCTTGCACTTAAGCCTCAATCCGGGTGTTGCTTTTCGTCGCGCTGATTTGCTTCGTAAAGTCTGGGGTTATGATGCCGCCCCCACAACGCGCACTGTTGACACCCACATTTTCAAGCTCCGCAAGAAACTCGAACGCGAACCCCAAGAGCCTCGCCATTTCATCACCGTGCATGGAGTTGGCTACCGGTTTGATCCGTAGCTTGGGAGTGGCTTGATGAAGAAGGCGAAGATAACGCCGGGGACGTCAGCGATCCCAGCCTATGGTTTTAGGAAAAAGAAGGCATAGGGAAGTGTCTCTTGAGGCGGTTGATTGGCGCCTCGATGAGATACCAACTGGCACTGCCAAATATCAGCACCAGAATGAGTCGGACAGTGTAGTCATTGAAGTTGTTGAGAGTTGGGTACTGCTCATAGAGCCAGTCGCCCAAATCAAACATGGCCATGTGCATGAGATAGAGGCCATAGGATATTTTTCCTATGTAGGCGATGGGGCGGAGCTGAAGGAAGCGCGAAAGAAGAGAGTCGTCGTCGTGCCAGAGGCCAATAATGGTGGCGGTGATGCCGATTGCGAAAACTGTTTGCAACTTGCCAGGTACGAACTGAAAGAAGCCTGTTTCCATGTGAGGTGCTGGCATTTGCGCTAATCCCAAAAGCAAGATCGCACCACCATAGAGCCAGACACAAGGGGGGCCAAAGGCGAGGCGTTTTTCGGTCAAGACTGCTGCCAAGCAACCCCAAAGAATATATTCACCACATACCGGCAGAAGCGCGCCAGAAAGAAGTTCAGGGTAAAAAGTAGAGAACCACAGACGCAGCGCAACCGACAACACGATGGAGCCCAGGAGAATGGGCACGCGCCAGATTTTCTTTGTCCACATGAGGAGCAGAGGATAGAGCATGTAGAACTGTTCTTCGATGCACATGCTCCAAAGATGCATTTGCCCAAAGTCCCAGTTCTTGAACACTTCATGAAAACCGCTGCCATCGCGGTCAATGCTGAGCCAGAACAATTTGATGTTGAAAGTGTAGGTGAGCTGGGACAGAGGAAACAAAAGAATGCCAAAATACCAACAGGTGAGAACAACGATGTAGAAGATCGGCAAGATCCTCAGTGCACGTCGTACATAGAAAGCCTTGAAGAACGCTTTCTTGTTGCTGGGGTCCCCACGCAGGAGGATACGCGTGATGAGAAAACCGCTCATCACGAAGAAGCACGGCAAAGCGTAGGTCAGGATCCACAAAGTGATGTTGTGATGATAAGTGAAGACTGCGAGGAAGAGCATGCCGCGAAAGCCGTCAAGCTGAGCCTTGTACATGGGCTATGACGTCTCCTGGGGTCGCTGTCTTTCGTCCAGCCTGGCGTTCTTGTGGGCCGGCGGCCACATGAAACCTCTCTTGCTCTTCGCTTGATAGAATTTTCGGATCAAGTTGATCTCAGGGATGTCCGGTGCTTGCGCTACGACTTCCAGGACTTCGTCGAAGTTGCCACGACTGGCAAAGATCGCTCCGTAGAGTTTTTTGATCTCCGACCGGGTTGACTTGGGTATGCCCGCACGGCGCATGCCGACTGCGTTCAGATTGCGAATCTGAGAGCGCCCAATCACCATGGTAAAAGGTGGAGCATCTTGGCCAGCCGCACTGCTACCGCCGAGCATGCAGAGGTCGCCGATGCGCGTGAACTGATGGACCACGACATTGCCAGAAATGAAAGCACGATTGCCAACGGAAACGTAACCCGCAAGAACGGTGTTGTTGCAAACGATGACATCGTCGCCGATCATGACATCGTGGGCAGCGTGTGAATTGCCCATAAAAAAACCACGGTTGCCAATCTTAGTCGCCGAGTTCGGCGATGTTGCACGATGCATCGTGACATTTTCACGAAAAATGTTGTCGTCGCCGATTTCCAGAAAACTTTGGGTGTCAGACTGAAAGGCTCGGTCCTGTGGCGTGTTTCCGAGGACACAGCCGGGGTGAACTTCGTTGTTTCGACCCATGGAACAACCAGTCATGAGATGAGCCCTGGCCAAGATTTGTGTCCCCGCTCCAACAGTGACTCCGGCTTCGACGATGGAGTAGGGTCCGATTGAGACTCCGGTGTCGAGTTCGGCATCGGCGTGAACGAGGGCGGTGGAGTGAATCTGTGTTTGCATCGTGTTTGATCCGTTGAATGTACGACGCGATCATAGCTTTCGACACAAAAGTGTCGAGTTGTGGCTTACACGGAATGGCTGATTGCCGCCTGAGCAAAGTAAAGGAAACATAGCCAAGGAAAAGATTTCAGGCGTAGAGAGGAAGGAAGGATTTTTTACGTGTATGGGACACAACCTCGACCATGTTTCTACAGACACACTAAGCTGGGTTCACTTTCTTTTCAAGGAAAACTCGGTTGCATCTTTATACATCTAGGATTACTCCAAGAAATGTATAGAGTTCTGTTTTGTTCTTATTCCAATGAGGACGGATACGTAAAGGAGGCCCCTTGTGGGATTCAAACGGGATGGAAGAAAATTCCCCTGAAGTTCCCGAGCTTCTGGATGCCGCTAAGAACGGTGATCGAGAGGCTTTAGCGCGGTTGGTGGAGATCCATGAGCCGATGCTCGTGCGCTGGGCAAGGAAACGACTGGGCTATCCGCTGCGGACTTTGGAAGAAACGCGGGATATCATGAACGACACGTGGATGGTCGTCATGCGCAAAATGCCCCGGTTTCAGTACGACGACAGTACCTCTTTTGCCCGGTGGCTTCGGGGAATTGTGACCCGCATAGTTTTGCAGAAAGCCAACGGCGGCCACATCAAACGGCGTTTGCTCTTGCCGGATGGCGCCGAAATCTCCGATCTTGACGCAACTCCTTCTACCAAAGCCAGTCTTTCTGAGCTGCAACGCCTGCGGTACGCAGAATTGCGGTCTTTTGACAAGATTGAGCGCGTCATTTATCGCCTGCGAATGCGCGGTTTTTCATCGGGACAGATCGCGGATCTGGTGGGCATGTCAGATCGGGGTGTACGGTTGCGATTCGCCAAGGTTGATGCGCGGTTGCGGCTGCGATTGCGCAAACTACTTGACGGTGAGATTGAATGACGCTAGAGCCCTATCCCGAATCCCCAGAGTCGACGGCGAATCCTGAGGAAGTGGATGAGTTCTTGGAGGCCGTTCTCTTTCACTACATTTTGCGGTGCGAAGAAGGTCAACCCCCGGATCCAGATTCTTATCTGGCCCGCTATCCCCGATTTGCCGAATCACTAGCGGCGATGATTGCCGGCGGGGTTGATGCGCCTCTTGTCCTTGATTCACCGGGGACAGCCACGCGAGAGAGGCGCCGGGGGTGGCGTCTCAGCAAGATCGGCAACTACAAAATCCAATTCTTGGCCGCTTCGACCGGGAGCAGCCACGTTTATCAAGCAGAATGCGAAGAGACTCAGCGAAAAGTCGCCGTCAAGGTCCACCGCAGAGACCAGCAGGTTGATCCCAGTGAGGTGGAACGGTTTCGCCGCGAAGCTGAAATTCTAGCAGAGCTCGACGTTGATGGCGTTGTGCCCCTTATTGACGTTGGTGAAGAAGAAGGTTCTCTGTATGTGGTTATGCCTTGGGTAGAGGGAATCACGCTCACGGAGACCATACAAATCCTCCGTGGGGAAAGACAACCAGGAAGAATCGATCCCCGGCCACTCACTGCGGCGTTGAAGGCTCGTATTGTCCTCCAAGTGGCAACCAGTTTGACTCAAGTCCACGATCGGGGCATTCTTCATCGCGATCTCAAACCATCGAACATCATGTTGGACGGGAAAAGGTCTGCGGTCCTTATTGACTTTGGCATTGCACGTAAGGAAGGGGCGAGCGCTCTGACGCGCACACACGATCAAGTCCAAGGGACGCCTCGCTATTTGTCACCAGAGATACTGAGTGGCGAGGTGCACTCCACTTCAGTCCAAGGAGAGGTGTATGCTCTCGGGCTCACACTCTACGAATTGTTGCTTGAAAGGCCTGCGTATCAAGCGGACAGTCGGAAGACTCTATTCGATGCCGTTCTCAAAGGGCCTCCTCCTCCTCCGACCCAAGTAGACCGGACCATACCAGGAGCGGTTTCTCAAGCGGTGACAAGGGCAATCTGTCATGACACTAGCAAACGGTTTGTTGACATGGCTTCTTTCGCCAAGGCTCTTGAAGAGGCCATCGAGGCACCTCGCGAACAGGTAAGTCAAACTCGCTGGGGTCTTGTCGCGCTCGCGCTTATTCTTGCGGCGGCTCTTTTTTGGTTTCTTTCCAAGTGAACCAGAAGATAAGTCCTGTGGAGAGAATCGCCACCCAGCCCAACATCCCGTCGTAGAAACGATCCGTCCCGAAGAGCCATTCATGTTGACCTTGCAGGTCTTCACCAAGCTTACGAGAAATCGTTCTCACGTAATACCAACCGCCGTGCACCCCCATGGCCGCCCAAATGTTGCCTGATTTTAGGCACAGACAGGCGAGCGTTGCACCCACGAGGACAAGTCCGAAGAGTTCTACAGGTTTGCCGACACCAACACCGAGTGCATGGCCCATTTCTTGGAGTGCTTCTAGTCCAGAGAACCATGAATCGCCCTGCCAGACGTGCTGCTTGCTGGGGGCGAGGAAGTGAGAGATGGCATAAATGCCCACTGCAGGTGCCAGGCGACGACCCAGGAGTGTCCGCAAAAATCCAAAGAAAAGCATGTCTTCGAGAAATCCAATAACCAAGGCGAGGGGCAGATATTTTGTCACCGCCCACCAGAATTTTCCTTGGTCGCGGATTCCTTTGAACTCTCGTTCGTCCAAGAACGTCAAGACAATGACATAAAGGGCCAGAGGAATCGCACCCATGAGGAACCCTCGCCACCAGATCTTCAACGGGGTTCCGTCTGTGTACAAACCGGATTCTTCCAGAAGCCCTGGCCCGGCTCGATTCCAGGTTGAAGCGACGAAAATCAGAAATGAAAATCGGAGAATCGTCACAGAAGTCTTGCGCGGACTGACGTCGAGCAAAAAAACAGCGAGAGGAGTCAAAAAAATGACTGAGGCGATCGCCGCGATCAAGGCGAAGAAGAGCCTTCGACCTTGTACTGGTTGCAGCAATCTATGGTTAGAATTGTTGACCTTAGGCATTGTCTCCCCGAGAATGACCCCCGTGCCCATCGACACCCAAAATTTGGGGCGAACGAGCGCTGATGGATCTTTGTCGGAAGCTTCGCACGCCCAGATGAGGAAGTCAATTTGACTCACGGCCCAGGAATTCAGGAACTTCTACATGCCGCCCGCTCAAGGCGGGGAGCCGCTGTGGCATTTTTCGTAGCTGCGGTGGCTGCGGCTTTGGCGTTTGAAGGAGCTGGCGCGATTGCCCTTCCTGTGGCTCTCACACTGGTGGGGACGATGCTCTGGTTACAAGGTCGCCCCAGAGAGTTGGCGCTTCAAGAAGAAATTACGGCCTCCTTGAAGCAATGGATGGCGGCCTCTCCCGATCAACCTGAAGTTTCCTCCCTGAGACAGGCGTTTAAGAAGCACTTTCAGGGTGGCGCCATGCTTGAACGTGATCCCGAAGAAGGCCAGCGGCTCCTGCGGGCAGCAGTCAGCGATTTCGCCCGGTTTTTGGACGATTACCAGGCCTTGGCCCCGAAAGAGCAGAGTACATTGGCTGGCTTAGCGGCCAGCGCCAATTTGCATCGTGCGAGGGCTCGATTCATGTTGATGCCATTCTTGTCTGAGGAGACCGCAGAAGAAGAGGAACTCCAGGAAATACGCGCCAGCCTCCGTGGATTTGAGGCAAAGTTCCAACCCTGGCGGATCCTGGTGCTACCTGCCATTGCCCTGCGCATTGAGTTGCACCTCAGGCTAGGAGCTGTCGAAGAGGCGGAGTTTGATCAGGAGCTACTCGACGCACATGCCGAAGGCGGCGCGCGAGATCCAGAGATTTGTGCTACACGCTGTGCAATTGCCGACCACTTGTGGAAGAGTGCTGAGAGCCAGCCCGAGAGTCCCCAGACCGTTTCCGCATTGCAAACGAGGGCGCTTATCCATTATGATGCATGGCTCAGTCAAGTTGGCAATTCAAACGTCAAGGCACGCATCATCGTTGCGATTCGCAACGATGAAATTGAAAAGAGCGAATGTGTCGTCAGCTTGTTGAGCGATCTGATTGACGACCAAAAGCTCATAGACTTGGCGACACCGAGAGATCTCTTGGATGCCAACCGATTTCTGGGTCGCGCTCATTTGCGTCTTCGGCATTTCGATCGAGCGCTTCGCCACTTCAGTGTCTTGATGAGTGTGAATAGCAAGGCAAACATCTATTTGCGTGATGAGGATGTCTTGCGAGAAATTGGTGAAGCCGAGGCCGCAGTCGTGGATAGTCCTCCCGAGGGTTAGCCCTCTCATTTTGGAGAATCACATTGGTTCATTTGTCGCGCATCTACACAAAATCTGGGGACAAGGGTGACACGGGCTTGGGGGATGGCACGCGAGTGTCAAAAGACAACCCGCGTATTTGGGCTTACGGTGAGGTCGATGAACTCGGTGCTCTTATCGGCGTTTGCCGGACTTATTGCCAGGATGAAACCATGCTTGGGCAGATGGAGCGCATTCAAAACGATCTTTTCGATGTGGGTGCTGATTTGTGTGTCCCCGTCGCCGACGACGAAAAGGATGGCGAGAAACTTCGGGTGACAGAGTCCCAGGTCGTGAAACTCGAAACCGAGATCGATCACTGGAATGCTGACCTACCGGAACTCAAGAGTTTTGTTCTTTCTGGTGGTTCTCCCTTGGGTGCGCACTTGCATCTTGCCCGTTGCGTGGCGAGGCGCGCTGAAAGGCGCACAGTCGCACTCGCGGCTCATGAGATCATCAACCCGGCTGTTGTTCACTACCTCAACCGCCTTTCCGACCACTTATTTGTGATGGCACGTTTTGTGAATCTACAATCGGATTCGGAGATCCTCTGGCGGCCAGGTGGCGAGAGATAGCGGACGCTATTCGTGCCGTCGCTCATCGATTGCCTGCAAGGCGCGGTTATTGAGTCCTCACAAAAGACTCACGAAGGGAGGAGGGGGCGGTGAATTCCGAAGAGTTAGCCAATTGGCGAGGTAGTCTCTCGCCGCCTGAATCGTGTCCCTATCTTGATGGGCAGATTTGGGAAAACTTTGTTCTCGACCCAGGCCCCGACCTAACGACTGAGGTGCACGAACATCTTCTCGATAGCGGATTCCGACGGATGGGCGGCATGTTCTTCCAACCCGTTTGTCAAGGTTGCCGTGAATGTCGTTCTATGCGTCTCGATACCGATCATTTTAAACCGAGTCGAAGCTTGCGGAAAGCTCGGAATCGCAACCTTGATCTGGTCATGAAGGTAGCGCCACCGGAATACACCGAAGAGAAACGTGTTCTTCTTGCTGAGTATCTTGAGACAAGACATTCCGGTCCCATGGTCGCCGACGAAGAGGCCGTGCGAGAATTCATGTTTAGCGGTTCGAAGCGCGCCATGGAAATGGACTACTATCTTGATGGTGAGCTTGTCGCAGTGGGGCTCATCGACCAGTTACCCAACATCGTTAGCTCCCTCTATTTTTTCTATGAACCGAGCCTAGGTAGACGTTCGATGGGCATAGCGTCCATGATGTTTGAGATCGAATGGGCCAAGTCCCAGCGCTGTCAATGGTATCATCCGGGATTCGTTGTGAGCGGTTGCCCGGCCATGTCCTACAAGACGAGGTTTGCTCCCGCAGAGCTGCTCAACAATGATGGCGAATGGGAACCCCTCACCTAAATGCACTATGGTTTTGGCATTTCTTTGCGTTGGCCGTACTTCTCGATCAACCATGCCGTTATCAGCTCGGCATCTTCGCGCAAACCTTCTTCGATTTCTTCGTAGCTGGCGTTGGCGATCCAGGTGCCACTGTCGATGAAAGTGCGCTCTGTGATTGAGGATAGGTTTGGCGATTCAGGTTTCATCTCGATGACGTAGTCGCCGAAGAAGGCTCCTAACCCAAAGTCCTTCTTCACGAGGCGATAGCGTATTCGTTGGCGCTTTTGGTCGCCATCCAACCAAAAGCCGAGTTCAACGACGGGATTGATCCCAGCCTTGCCTTCAAAATGCCAGCGGGCGCGTCTCATTTTTCCCCTCGCCGGCAGTGCTTTGAATTTCTTGACCCAGGAGCGGTGGTCGGCCGAATCTGTGAAATCGAGAAGGGACTGTGCGATTTGTTCTGGCCGTCCCGGAGCAGTGAAGGTGATTTTTCCGCCTCGTGTTCCTTTGATCTTCAAACGCGAAACTGGAATCTCTTCGCCATCTTCCTTTGAAGTTGGCGCTCGCCTGGGCTCCGCAGGAATGGTTTGAACCGCAGCTTCATCAGTGGGCAGTTCTTCGACTTCGGGGGTGGTTGTGCACGACAAGCCCAGGGCAAGGAGCAGAAATGCGACGATCATGTTTGGACGGGAACCCATGGACAATTTCATCCTGATTGCAGCGTACTTGGGTCAAGGTTTCGATCGGTTATAGTCTTTTTCGCCGACGATCGGATACACGTCGGCATGTCCTTTTTTCTCAGAGGTCGAGTATATGGCTAAGGAAGACGCAATCACGGTTGAGGCAACGGTTAAGGAGGCGCTCCCTAACGCCCGTTTCCGTGTCGAACTTGAAAGCGGCCACTCCATTCTGGCGTATGTCTCGGGTAGGATGAGAAAACACTTTATCCGCATTCTTCCTGGAGATACGGTGACAATTGAAATGTCGCCCTACGACTTGTCCAAAGGACGCATCGTCTATCGCGGCAGATGAAATTCTTTCATCCAACGCCTCTTTCTTCCTGAACATTTTTCCTGATGACCTCCCTTTGAGCCTCTTTCTGCCGGCCATGATCTTGGTAGATGTGGCTTAAGCCATTGTGTAGCAATATTTTATGCTTAGCTCCGTGAATTAGACCAGCTCTGGCATGGTCTTCGCTTTCTCCCAGCGCCCGATCTTGCGTCGTGGCAACGAGAGAGAGACATGGAATTAGTACTCGGCCCAACTCAATCAGAAACCAAAGAGCCTGTTGCACTTCCTCTAGCTCTCGATGAGCAAGAGGCCGGTGAGACTTTTGGGGATCTCCTGGCCGAAGCCGAGGTGCCAGACGACATTTCCGAGGGTGTGAGGCGGGATCAAGACAAGATTGACCCGTTGGGCCAAAGCAAGCTGGTCAGTCAAGCGGCAGTCGGGCAGCCACTTGTCGTAGTGGACCAGCCATTAGAGGTCTTTGGCGACTCATTTCTGCAAGAGACGTTTTCTCAGCAGGAACTCGATGACCAAGGCTCAGCCACGGTCATCTCGTCTCCTAAGACAAGGGGCACCGGCTCCGAGGATCTTGCCCCGAAGCCTCTCAACGTCGGAACTGGGGAGAACTTCGAGGAGACCCTAAATCGCCGCCTTCCCGAGGACTCCGCTACGACGGAGTCACAGCCCAAGACTGTGAATGGACCGCCGGTGCAAACTGAAGCCGAACCGAAACAAATCGCGGCGGAAAAAATTTCGTCAGAACAGCCCCAGGCCGTCCCAAGAGAATCCACTTCCTCTTCCCCTGTGAAGCTAGAGGTGCCCGTGGTGCCCAAAGACAACGCTTCAGCGTCAACCACGTTGACCAGCGAAGCCGAAAAATCAGGCGAAAAGAGCAAGGTAGAGATCCCTCATTCGGCGCCTGAAACCGCCGTTGGGCAGCGAGAAACCGCCGCTGGGCAGGGTGAAACATTGCCCGATTCCAGTTCGTTTTCTCATCAAGACGAAGGCAACCCTGACCCAGGGCAACAACAGTCTTCGCAAACGAAGCACGAATCGCCGCAAATGAACAGCTCATTCAACTTGGACGTGACATCCACGAGCACCACCAAAGGGGCGGAATCGGTTTCTCAAGCCAGCACGGTCGAGCGGGAAGTCATTTCGACGGAAAACCTCATTCAGCAGGTGAAGCTCAACGTCAAGACGGGAATCAGCCGCATCAGTTTCATGGTCGACCCTCCAGAACTTGGCCGTCTCAACATCCAACTCGTCATTCGCAATGGTCGATTGACCGGTGTGATCGAGGCCGAATCAGAGGATGTCGAGAGAGCTTTGCTCAGAGGTCTCGAAAGTCTCAAGGAAACGATGAGGGCCGCTGGAATTCACGTCGACTCCCTCGATGTGAAATCGAGCCCCAATCAACTTGCCAACGACTCTTGGCGAGCGGCCACTGACGAGGGCCGTGGAGAGTCATTTTCTCAGCGGCGAGGCCAGCCTGGTCTTGGCGCGGACCAAGACATGAACGCGAAAGAGAGCGCGGAATCAAAGATTGAAACGGTTGACACTGGCGAAAGCCTGATCAACCTCATTGCATAAGGAGAGAGCTATGGAAGTAGGGAATCTTGTCGGCAGCAACCCGACATTAGGCGTACCAAAATCGAGTTCGAGTGAAGTGAATCAAACAGATTTTTTGAATCTGCTCACGACCCAGCTTCGGAATCAAAACCCATTGGACCCGGTGAAAGACGCTGAGTTCCTTGGCCAGTTGGCTTCTTTTTCTGCACTTGAAGAGTCAAAAACTCAAACAGCCGCAATTCAAAAACTGGCGAATTCTGTAGCAGCCAACACTGGCCTGCAGAGTCTTTCTCAAGCCAGCAGCCTCATTGGCAAACACGTCGAATATTTTGGCGAAAACAATGAGACGATCGGCGCCGATATCGTCGGTGTGGAATTCAACGAAAACGGTCTTCAGCTGAAGACCGAAGACGGTACGTTGATACCTTTGGGACTCATTTCGTCCATCACTGGACAGTCTCCTTCGAGCACACTGACGGCCGCAGCTGCGGCAGGCACGGATCCGAAACCGAATTCGTCCACTGAAGAAGACACCACACAAGTCTGATATTTCGGCCATGTTTCGCCGTTCTGAGAGTGCGGCGCATGGACCAGCACAAGGAGAGAGAGATGTTTCGAGCACTACGCATCGGATTGACGGGCCTCAGAGTCAATCAACGTTACCTAGATGTCATTGGCAACAACTTGACCAATGCGGAAACCGCTGGTTTTAAGGCCGATCGCCTCACATTCAGCGATGTCCTTTATGACTCCCAGCGGGCGCCAAGTGGGCCATCCGCATCTCTGGGCGGTGTTAACGGTCGGCAATTTGGTTTTGGTACTCAGGTCGCGTCTGTCGATCAGATCCAAAAACAAGGCTCCCTTTTGGACACCGGTCGGACTTTTGACCTCGCGCTTCAAGGCAAGGGGTTCTTCGTCGTTTCCAACGGCAGCGAAGACTTTTACACGCGTGTTGGCTCCTTGACGATCGACCGCAATTCCAGCCTCGTCGACTCAAGAACCGGTTTCTTGGTCAAGAACGCCGCTGGGGCACCGATATCCATCGATTCTGAATCCGTGGCTCCGGCCGTAGCAACCTCCAACGTCACTTTTGGTGGCAACTTGCCAGCCGTCAAGACAGGTCCATTGGCGGAAATTCAAGAATCATCTAATCCCTACTTGGAGGTGCAGCCTGCGGTCTTGACCGGAACGGTTGTCGCACCAGGAAGTGGGGCTGGAGAAACTCTCACTCTTAACCTGGACTCAGCGGCACCTGTACAGATTCCCTTGACTGGCGTGACATTGACCGACGTCGCAACGGACATCAATAACTATTTCATTGCGAACCCATCGAGCCCAAGTGTGACTGCCTCAGTTAACGGCGCAGGCGCCCTGGTCCTGACTTCAAGCACCCAAGGCAAAGACTCCAAAATTACTGTAACAGGAACCAATACTCTGCTGGCGGACATTGGTTTAAGCGCCACGCCAACCGCGAATGGAACTGAGGCTGCAGCGACCGCCGCGACACTGCTCAATGACTTGAGTGCCAATAGCACGAACTATGCCAACGGTGACATCATTCAGATCACGGGTATCGACACTCAAGGCAACAGCGTCAATGCCAGCTTTGTTGTTGGGCCCCAAGCAAGTGGCTTTTCTGGCGAGACCTTGGGAGAGCTCGTGACGGCAATTCAAACTCAATTCCCGGGGACGACGGTGAATCTTGACGCCAATGGCGCTGTTCAGATTCAATCCAACACAACCGGCGTGTCGCCTCTCACTGTCAGCCTGCAAGATTTGACTTCGTCGAATACCGGTTCGACATCGTTCAGTGCTCACACATTTGATCCGTCGCAAGAGGGTACCGGTCCTGACACCAAGGCCACTTCAATCACAGTGATCGATTCCTTGGGCATCACTCACACCCTATCGGGGCAATTCGAACGCCAAGATGACGACACGTGGAATCTTACGCTCAGCGTCCCTAATGGCGAAGGCGCATTGACAGGTTCGCCAGTGACCCAGATTGCATTTGGTTCAAACGGGGCTTTCCAAGGCTCAAGTTTGCCGCAGATCGATGTGACATGGGCCAGTGGTGCCTCGATTCAATCCATAAACCTTGACTTCGGTACTGTGGGTGGACTCAAGGGCCTCACGCAGTTTGGCAAGGAATCCGGAGCCCAGGCGACTTCTCAAAATGGTTTCGAGGCCGGAAGCTTGACGAATCTTGGTGTGACCTCAAGTGGAGTGATTCAAGGATTCTACTCCAATGGCGCCATTGTTGATTTGGATACGTTGGCTGTGGCACAGTTTGCCAATGATGCTGGCCTCATCCGAGAAGGGTCGACGTTGTATCGGCGCAGCGACAACTCTGGCACGCCTCTTATTGGCCAAGCGGGTGTCGCTGGCGCGGCGAATCTTGTTTCAGGTGCTCTTGAAGGTAGCAATGTTGACACTGCGGAGGAGTTTGTTCGACTCATCGAAGCGCAACGATCGTTCCAAGGGGCAGCCAGGATCGTGACGACAGCAGATGAGATGTTCCAGGAACTGCTGCAGATTCTCTAATCACTGAATCCCAGTGGCCGCTATTGACGACAGTCTCATGAATAAAGCGGATTAAGCGGTGCTTTTCATCAAGGAAGAGCACCGCCGTT
>JAJRYU010000764.1 GCA_024275615.1 Planctomycetota bacterium | reverse complement strand
GGTTGGGTCCTTGTGCCCCGGGACACCAAGAATGAACTACTTGCGTGGAATCGTCATGAACTCGGGGACATGCTGCCTCTTGCAGGACTCCCGGAGATCACGCCGAAGCCCAAAGATCCAGTGAAGAAAAAAACCAAGGCTGAAAAGCTGGCCAAACCGGATATCAAGAAATCGAAGAAAAAGGAGATCGACGCACCAACCCTTTCTCTTCTATTAGTCATCGACAGCTCCGCCAGCATGAAAGAGGGAGGGCGCATGTCTTTCGCCGTCAAGGGTGCCATTGCCACCCTACGGAAGTTGCACCCATTGGATCGCATCGGTGTCGTTGCTTACAATGAGCGAGCGACGGAAATTGTGCCCATGCAAGAGGCCGGCAATCGCGAGCCCATTGAACGAGCGATTTCGCGGATTCGTCCTGACGGGGCAACAGATATCCAGGAAGCTTTGACTTTTGCCAAGCGAACTCTGTTGCGCGAAGATGCGGCGGTTAAGACAGTTGTTTTGTTGTCGGACGGCTACACGCGACCTTTCAACGTCAAGAAAGTTTCTCAGGATCTGCTGGCCAGCGGTATCACGGTGATCACCGTTGGAGTCGGGTCGAGCTTTGACACCGGCACACTGACGCAGATTGCCAAGTACAGTGGCGGAACAGGCCCCATTCCGGCGCGGAATGCCCGGGAGTTGCCGTCAATCATGGTGGATGTTGCAGCGCGCCTCATTGACAAGAACAACTTGCGGCAGGCACCATCAAAACCCAAACCTAAGGAAGACAAGATTCATCGCCCGGAAACGGCATTGAACCGTCCCAAACCGGCACCGGCGTTGACCCCAAAGAATGGCGATTCAGAGTCGCGCATTGATCTTGTTGTCCACAGGCCGACGAGCTATTTGGGAGATTTGCCGCTCAACTTCGTACCGTCGATCTACGGCCTGCATCGCAGTCAAGCGTTGCCAGCTTCTTGGGTGTCCTTGGCGACGAAAAATGGCCTACCTTTTCTCGCGCATTTACGGCTCGGAGATGGCATCGTTGCTGAAACGACAATGGCCTTGGAAGGAAATCGCGCCAGGGATTTGGTTCTTTGGGAGGCCTATTCTCCTCTTGTCGCTCAGTTAGTTCGCTTTTGCTCATGGGACTCCTCTTTGGCGCGTTACCAGCTCCACGGGCATGTCTCCGGTCGAGAGATCTTTCTTACCTTAGACGATAGCCAATCGCGCCTCACTGACCTTGACTGGCAGATCGAAGGATTGCCAACGAAAGCTGAAATAGAAAACCTAGGAGGCGGCCGTTACACGGTTGCTTTACCCGCGAGTTTTTCGGGCCCTTTTATCACTCTTCAGGTGACAGCTCCTGGGTCTGATGAGACTCACAATTTGTCACTGTTCCTACCTCCTCCAGCGGAAGTCGAGAATCGCGGGTTGAATCTGCAACGCCTCGAGGAGTGGGCGCGTGCCATAGGGGGGGTATTTGAAGCAGGGCGGCCTCAAGACCTCGCGCTCGAGATCAAACCAAAGGAAATACAGCGAACGGCTCCTTGGGTTTGGGTTGGTCGTCTCTGGTTGCTCCTAGCTTTTGCCCTCGAACTCTTGGCGAAACGTCTCTTGCGCCGTCCAGCAGTGGAGGCATAAATGACATCTTTCACGACCCGCAGTCACTCGCCGCTCGTTCCTCGATGTCACACACTCTGCTACCATTGAACATGCACAGGGAATTATTGAGGAGTCGAAGAAATGGACGACAGGGTAGACTTTGCGGTTGTGAGTGAGTTGGCGACCGCAATGGACCACACTCTCATGAATAGGGCGGGATAGACTTGTCTCATGTACAACTTGCTATCAGTGCCGGTGATCCTCAAGGTGTTGGGCCTCTTGTTGCCCTATTGGCTTCAAGAGCGGCTCTCGATGCCGATCCCGAGCTGACCATTTGTCTATTTGGTCCAGGCAATGTTCTGACAGATCTGTGCGCGCGCCATGGCATTGATTTTTCCCACCAGGCGATGACAATTTGTGCTCTTTCGGACTTCGAATGCCAGGGTGCGGCACCGACGGCTCAAGGTGGTGCCTCGGCACTCATGGCGTTGGACGCGGCCTTGGAGCTTATCGATGCTGACTGCCATGGTTTGGTCACAGCCCCGCTTTCGAAAGAAGCCGTGGCCCACGCTTCGCCCGGATTCACCGGGCATACGGAGTACTTAGCCCATCGCGCCAAGGTGCCGGTCTTGATGATGTTGGCGAATGACAAACTCAGGGTGGCCCTAGCCACAACCCACATGGCGCTTCGAAGCGTCGGCGCCGCCCTAGACCCCAAGCTCATGCGGCAACAGCTCTTGCTCCTTGTTCGCGAGCTCAAGGCACGCTTTGGTGCGCCGCAGCCGAAAGTCGCTGTCTTGGCTGTCAATCCTCATGCTGGTGAAGGAGGACTCTTGGGTGCTGAGGAAGATCATATCCTCATTCCACTCCTTGGAGACCTAGGAGGAGCCGAAGCTGGGTTCTTCGGTCCCTTTTCTGCAGACACCTTCTTCCTCCCAGGGCGCTATGAGAGATTTGACGCCATCTTCGCAATGTATCACGACCAAGGCTTGATCCCGGTCAAGATGTTAGGGCCCAAGTCCACGGTGAACGTCACCTTGGGCCTCCCCTATGTCAGAACCTCTCCCGACCATGGCACGGCTTTTGACCTAGCCGCCGATGTGCAGCCTGATTGGCAGAGTATGTTCTGTGCCGTGAGCGAAGCCGCGCGGCAAGTTCGTGCCCTCGCTTTCTGATGCCAGGCCCCAAAACCGGTTGACCCCCGCATGATCTAAAGTTGCCTCAGGCCGGATTGTGGGGTGGTCACAATAGGGCGATGCAGATTGAAGCGCTATGGAGGTGCTGGGACGTTGCGAAAAAAACGACTACTTTTTGATGTTCTGGATCGGGTTTTTGAACCGGCTGATGAATTTGACGAGCCCAAGGCTCAAGTTCAAAAACGTCCTAAGAAAGCGGGCCACAAGAAAACGACAAAGCGCCCGGCAAAGAATCGGCTGCGAGCTTCTAAGCCTAAAGCTAGAAAGGACTTATCCGTCTCCAATGCCGGTGAGTTTAGCCTCTCATTCGAAAAGGCCGGCGCATTTGGCCTGGTCGTCATTATCCTCATCGCTGTGGCCTACCAAATGGGACTCAGTCATGGTGAGGGAAGTTTCGCCAAACCAAATCCAACAAAGTTGAGCCGCAGTTCGAATCCCGGCAATGCCAGCTTGGATCGATCTGGTAATCACTTTGCTGTCAAGGCCGCGGCATTTCCCTTCAATCAATTCACCATTCAATCCGCGAATCGTAAAGCGGAAAGGCTCGTAAGCTCTTTGTTAGAAGAAGGTTACGGTGACGTGTCTCGTGAAGTGTATCCCAGCTCTCAGGACCCGCGCAAGGGACGCATTGTCATTTGGGCTGGCCACTCAACAAGTCGAAAGCCCTTGGAAGACATGGCCAACCACATTCGGTCTTTGCAAACCAGTGATGGTGCCCCTTTTGTAAAAGCTTACATCACGTTATTTTCTGCCCCCCAATAGGGTGATCAAAGCGTCCGCTCTGTGGTGCGCATGGGATGACCATTTTCCGGGGTGAGCAGAACAGGAGCTGATTTGTGTCCCTTCATAAGAGTCTATCATCGGGTGGCAAGCTGGCCCGTACACGTAGCGTGTTTACCCGTGCTGAACGAATCGAAAAACTGAAGGAAGAAGGTCGCTTCGTTGAAGGCGATCGCGTCTACGGCCTTCCGAAAGTTCGAACGTCCTTGAAAGCGAAGGGCAAGAAAAAGAAGAAGAAGGACGATGACGACGAATAGTCGAGAGTCCTGAGCTGGGACGAGAGGCGAGAACATCGGCCCGGTGATGAGATATTCGACACGCATGTCCATCCCT
>JAJRYU010000763.1 GCA_024275615.1 Planctomycetota bacterium | reverse complement strand
CTGCAAAAATCACCTTTAAGCCGGTTTCTTCCGCCGATACAATCGCGGCCCGAGGAATTCCCGAACACACGTCGTCTCCTGAGGTTCGGTCATTGCGGCCACCAGGAGACCGGAGGATACACATTGATGGAATCCACCCAGGATCAGACTTTCGAAGAAGAAATTGACAACTCCGTGGATGTCTGGAGTTGGACAAAAGCAAGCGCAGATTCTCTTAACCTCAATGAGATCATAGAATTAAGACGCGAAGTGCTGTCCAATCCCACCGCCCGCCGCCAACTCATCAACAAATTGGGTGGGACTGAGGACAGCCCCGCCGCCACCGGTATTCAAGCCGGTATCGGTTGGTGGATGTGCAGCGAGTACCGCCAAGCCTTGGAGCACCTTGAAAAAGACCACCAAGGCCAAGTAGGCACCTACGCGTTCGCCGATACCGCTTGCTTTGCAGGAAATGTTGGTCTGGAAGGGGTTGAGCCCCGCCCTGCACTGGCTGCTGCCCTCATCCTGAAATCGAACCCCAGTCATCCCCAAGAACGAATCTTGGTCCTGAGGGCCCTGATTTCAGCTGAGAAAATCGACGAAGCCAAGGAATTCTTCGACAAGCAAGACACATCCTTTCGCGATTCGGCTGATGGCATGTTCTTTGAAGGCCACTTCGCTGAACTTGAAGGTGACTACGCTGCTGCCGACGCCGCCTATCAGAAAGTCTTGGAACTTGAAGACAACCACACCTTGGCGCTGTTTCGTTTGGCTCGCTGGCATGATCTTTCCGGCGAAGACGAACTCGCCATGGAGTTCTATGCCCGGTTGTCGAATTGCAAACCGCCGCAAATTAATGCCCTCATTAATCTCGGCGTGCTCTACGAAGACCATGGTCTCTTTCCGGAAGCGGCCCACTGTTACCGTCGCGTCTTAAGTGCTTATCCTCAGCACCCTCGAGCTCGGTTGTACTTGAAGGACGCAGAAGCCTCTTTCAACATGTACTACGACGAGGAGCAGGAAGTTCGTCAGGATCGCAAGAACCAAATTCTGAAGATCCCAGTTTCCGACTTCGAGCTTTCGGTCCGTTCTCGCAACTGCCTGTCAAAAATGAACATCGTGACTTTGGGCGACTTGGTCGACAAAACCGAAGTCGAACTTCTGTCATACAAGAACTTCGGTGAGACGAGCTTGAGTGAAATCAAGCAGATCCTCGACATGAAGGGCCTTCGCCTTGGCATGCGCCCCGAAGACGATCTTGTACCGCTTTCAGCCGGAGGCAGTGCAGCGGCGGCACCCGCCCATGCCGCAGCCGTCCCATCTTTCTCCATTGATCCTGACGATGAACGCCTCAAGAAATCAGTCAACGAACTCAATCTCAGCGTTCGCGCGCGCAAGTGCCTGTCCAACTTGGATATCAAGTTGATTGGCGACTTGATCGCATACACCGCAGACGATCTTCTTGGTCAGCGCAATTTCGGAGTCACTTCGCTCAAAGAAATCATTGAGCAAGTCGAAGCCATGGGGTTAGCCATGAGAACGGTCGACCGTTAGTCCAAGCAGCGCAAGAAAAAATCGGGACCCTTTGCACAAACGAGGCAAAGGGTCCTTTTTTTGAATTGGGGCTCGGGCAAGAACAGCCCCCTATCTTGACGCCCCCGTCTTTGCCCGCTGCCAGCTGACGACGTTATGATCTGCTTCTATGCGAAATTCGATCGCCTTGAAGAGCATGACAGCTTCTCGATCACGCGGGCAAGCCAGAGCTTCTTCGGATTCGACAAACGCTTCGAGCTCAAGAATACGCCACCTCCCAAGGCCCAACTCTCCGCCAATCGACATAGGGTGAATCGATCTTGGTGTTTCGTGACGAGGAACCTGCCCTTCTTCAAGACTTGCTTAGCGGAAGAAGCCAGCTTGAGGACCTTGTCTGTTACGCCGCGCACCAAGTGTCCTTTTCTTCAGCTATGATCGTATCCATGTACGAATACTTCCTCGGACAAGTCATCGAAAAAGGTCCTACCCATGTCGTTCTTGACGTCGGAGGAATTGGGCACCGGTTCAGTGTTCCTCTCAGCACAGCGGAAGCACTGCCAAGATCCGGGGAAGCGAAACTCCTCGCCCATCTTCATGTCCGTGAAGACTGCCACAAGCTCTTCGGTTTCGCCACCAAGGCCGAGCGTGAGATGTTCCTTCTGCTGAAGAAGGTCTCAGGCATTGGCCCAACTCTCTCCGTCGCTATCTTGTCCCGCGCATCCGTGACGGATTTGTGCACAGCTATTGCCGAGGGCCGGATCGACTTTTTGAAGAGCCTCAAAGGTGTGGGGCCCAAAACCGCCACGCGTTTGGTCACAGAACTGGGCGACAAAATCGCTCACTTGGCCGCAGGCCCAGGCATCGAATTCGCAGCCCCCGGCGCCCGAACTGGGGATGATGCCGTGCAAGCACTTGAAGTTCTAGGATGCCAATCGAAGGCCGCACACTCCGCTGTGGCGAAAGTCCTCAAGGACAATCCAACGATCGAAGTCGAGGCTTTGGTTCGCAAGTCCTTGCGTTTGGTTTGGCCGTCCTAAGAAACTCACAGCAATCGCTGAAAGCTGGGTCCAATTGGCCTGAGGACTTGGGAGAGAACCACATCGGGTCTCACACTTGTAGACGGTTGCCAAGACCTGCACTTTTTCGGCTGTTAGCGCGCAAAATAGCCGGTGGCATTATGGTCATGAGCCACGCGTATCCTATCCTGGTTCTTCGTGCTCGACGTCTGCTCTCGGGAACAGCCAATAAGAGAGGCCCTAAAAACCCGTCTTGCGGTTTTCAGGGCCTCTCTTTTTGGATGAATCGATTAAGTGCCGCTCAAAACGGAATCGGACCGTCCATCTCTTCAATGGTTTCCTCGATGTCCTGCCTCAAGAGGTACAGTTGCAATTCCAAGCAGTGGATGGCCAAAAGAGCTTTGCACACTATTGCACCAGGCTTTTCATCGAGTCCCAAAGTGCGATGCCACGGATCTTGAAACTCGTTTTCCAGGGCAAGAGTTGTGACGTCGAGGGCTCGTTGCAGCAAATCGATAGTCGCCAAACAAGGTGCCCCTTGCAGCTCACTTCTTTTTGGAAGGCGTTCTTGCATTGCCTCTCTTCCCTTTCTTCTTTCGCCTTGCTGCTCCTTTTTTCTGCTTCTCCTTTGCCTCTTTCAATCGATAAGATTCACCATCGATCCTGATGATCTCAGCATTGTGAATGAGCCTGTCAATCATTGTGACCACGCATCCCGAGTTGGGAAACATCTCGTTCCATTCTGCGAAAGGCTTGTTGGTGGTGAGGATGATAGGTTTTTCCTGGTAGCGCCTGTTGACGACATCAAAGAGT
>JAJRYU010000762.1 GCA_024275615.1 Planctomycetota bacterium | reverse complement strand
TGAAAAGATCGGTCAACACACGACCGGAAGTGCCGGCCTTCATCGATTCTTCGAACGCCAATTTCACTTGTCGAAGGATTTCACTTTCACCGACGATCATGGAATCCAAACCGGCACTAACACGAAACAAGTGGAACACCGTATTCCAGCCTGTGTGCCAATAAGGTTCGAAAGCAGCATCGACGTCGGGGAAGATGAGCGATTTGAATTCCCCATGGTCCCCCACTTCCTTTGTGGCGTGGGCACCATAGAGTTCCGTACGATTGCAAGTAGAAAGCAAGACATTGCCAGCCAGTCCTCTGTTCTCCAGTTTCTCTCGTGCTTGGTCACGTTCTTGAGGGGAAAGGGAGAACTTGCCACGGACTTCAACCTCAGCGACACGGTGATTCATGCCGAGGATAAACAACGAATTGCACCTTTCCGCAGCCATCACATATGCCCATGAAATTCAAAAAACGGCAGCATCGAAACGACAATGCTCAAGCCCGTTAAGACAAGAATCAACACCGAACAAAGAGCGGTCCAACGATCGGACCAGCGCTTGAGAAGTTTGCCGACAACAGGCAGCAAGAGGATCAGCCAGATTGCCAAGGTAAAGGCGATCTTGGGTTGCAAGATATCCAACTCTTGAAAGACATCGCTGTACCACGTTGCGCCCCAGCCGATAGCAAGCGTGACCAGCACCAGGCCAACAACAAGAGCCGCAAAATTCATGCGTGCCAAAGTTTCCATATCTGGCATGCGCTGAAACAGATTGCCAAAGCGTTTCTCTTGCATTGCCTTCGAAAGCCGCAGGTAAAGTGTGCCGTAGAAACCGCCAACCAACAGAGCCGCGATTCCACCGATCGCTGGCACCGTGTGCATGGTAAAAAGTTCAGAATCCAAGAGTGGGTTTTCGACGGGTACGTGGGGCCCAAAGGCAGCAGCATAGGTGACGAAGGCAAACGGAACCGGCAAGAAATCGAATCCTGTCGAAGCTTCACGACAGATGATCTCGACAATGGCGTACGTCAAAGTCATGAGGAAAGCCAAAGCAGAGAACGTATCGTAGTACGTGGTCCATGGCGGCTGGCCCACCAGGGTTCCGCGGACAAACAGTAGAGCGAAATGTGAACTCAGTGCAGCGATCAAGGCCAAGATGGGACGATTGAATCGACGAGTACGATCCTTGCCCAAACGCGCTCTGTAGGCCAGAAAAGCAGCCATATAGAACAGGGGTGTCAGCACCAAAAGAGCGTTGTTCGCTCGCATCATGCCACGTCTTCCTTCTCAGCTACGGCACCTTCATGATTCATCAAGTCGGCAACAGCAGCTTTGGCTTTCTTGATGCAATCATTGAGTGACACTCCTTCCAGATAGTTGCCAATTAGGGCCAGGTTAGGGCAGTCCCGCAAGAGCTTGTTGATCGCCTTGACTCGATGCGCATGGCCAACCATATATTGCGGCAAGCCCGGTTCATGATTGGTGATGCCAAAGAAGGAAGGTTTGGGAAAAGAATGCATGCCCAAGGCCAGGGATAATTCACCCAACAGGATGTATTGCAGAGCATCAGCGTCTGCCTTGACAACACCGCGATCGAGCGCACCGCCAATGAAGCCATTCAGAACGTGGGTCCCTTCTGGAGCGCGACCAGTGAAAGTCTTCGAAGTGAACAGCCAACCCAAGGTGCGCATCCGTGAAGGTCTTGGGACCAAGTAGCCGAAGGCAGTGGGCAGGTTGATTTCACTTTCGGGAAACGCCGCGTGAACGCTAGCGATGGGAGCATAGTCGATGTCGAAGAGTAAGTCGGCTACAAATGGGCTGACGCCGGTCAAAAGTAGGCCGGCAATGGGAGCCGGGACGGCCAAGACGACTTTCTGCGCGCGCACCTCTTCGATGCCCTGAGGGCCTTCTACGGTGAGAATAAAACCGCCATTTTTGTCTTGCTTAAGGTGTTTTGCCTTGCGGCCCAATCGCAGTTTCTCGCCCAAGTTCTTGGCGAGGCCGTCCGGCAACTCTGACAGACCACCCTGGAAATTCTTGATGGTCATTTTTGGCGCTTCGCCATTTTTGCGCTTTTTCCTCCTGGCGTTGAGAGCCTTGAAGATGCTGCCATATTCATCTTCCATTTGTTTCAACAAAGGAAACGTCGCCTCTATGCCAACTTGCCTGGCATCGCCAGCGTAAATCCCGGAGACAAAAGCATCAACCAAAGTTCGCGTGGGGGCTGAGCCCAAGCGACGCGAAAAAAACTCGGCCACACTTTCTGGCAGTTCCGACTTTCGCTTGGCGACAAAAGGTTCACAAAGAATCCTCAACTTCTGCCAAAAGGTAAAGAGATCCGTCTTGATGAAACTCTTGGCTCCTGAAGGAACTTCGACCAGGTGATGTTTGTGAAATAGGAAGCGAGTCTCGGCAGCTTCTTGGGCAGTGATGATACGATCGGTAACACCGGCCTTTTCTGCCAACGTCAAGATCTCATCGGAAGTAGAAGGAAAAGAGTTGGGGCCTTTCTCGAATAGAAGGCCGTTCTCGTTGATTGTTTCAATGACGCCGCCAGCGCGATGCGCAGCCTCAAGAACAACAACGTTTTCGCCGCGGTCAAGAAGCTCTTGAGCCGCAGCAAGACCAGAGATGCCCGCTCCAACGACGCAAGTCAAACCGTTACCACTCATGCTGACATCCCTTCCACACGGCGGTTAATGTGATCTGCCATGGCCACCAAAAACTCCGGGCGATCGTTGATCGTCGGCACCCGAAAGAGGCGGAGCTTGTGTTTACGAACAGTACGACCGAGATGGATATCGATGCCACACAAGGTCTCGAATCGATCGGCCACCCAACCGAAAGGAACAAGAGCAACAGCGGGTGATCCCAGCCCGCCAGCCTGCTCGATGAGAGATTCCACTGTTGGTTGTAGGTGGGGCTTGGCGAGCCTCGACGCCATCCACCCCAAATGCGCTTCGCCCTCTACGTTGGTTTCTCGAGCCATGAGAGCGAATAAGTCACGGGTATTCGCTTCGTATTCGGGATCTTGCTTCGTCACACTTTCACCCTGGTCCTTGGCAACGAAGATCACGTGAGTCCCGGACGGGACCATGGCTAGTGTCTCAGCGTATATCTGGGCGCAGACTTTTGACAGGGCGCGGTCATTTTCCCAATGATCGAGAACAACAAGCTGGTCTGCTGGAAGTCCAGCGTCTTGCCAAGTCTGTCGAAACTGGGAAACAGCCAATCTTGAATAGATTGCCGATTGCGGATCTAAAGGCAGCAGGACGGCACGTTTCACACCTTCGTCAATCATGAGTTTGACCACAGTTGCCATGGGAGGCCTACCGTGGATCATGGCAACGTATCCTTCACAACCAAGAATCTCGGCGATTGCATCAGCTTGCCCGCCACAAACTCGCTGCAATGGGGAATCCACACCGATGTTGGCGAAATCCTGGCGGTAGGCCGCCGCTTCTTGCGCTAAAAATGACTCGACGATCAAGGGGCGGAATGGCCTTTTGACCAGCGGCAGAGGATAGGCCGACTTGTCGCTCAGGACTTGACGCAAGAAAACATCCACATCGTTTGGCCCAGCAGGTTCCCCCGCTTCCAAAAGAACGATGGCTGTTTCCTTGTCGAACTTCACTTGCCGTCTTTTCGCCATGCTCGCACGGTGTCAACCACGGCCTTTGCTGCAGGGACCGGAGTCCATTTGAGGATTCCGCTGCCCAAGTTAAATATGAAACCGTCATGACCATCAAAGGCGGCCAGGCACTTCTTTGTTTCTCGAATCGCGGCTTCCGGCGTTGCCAGAAGTGCCGCCGGATCCATGTTGCCTTGAATAGCGCAGCGCCCGGCGACGATCTTGATGGCATCAGCCGCTTCAATGCGCCAGTCAATCGCCACCACGTCTGCACCAGAATCAGCCATCATGTTCAAAAGGTGACCACAACCATTGACATAGGAAATGATCGGCACCCCCGTGCCTTTCAAAGCAGCAATGAGGCGTTTCATGCGGGGTTGAACAAATTCACGGTAATCCGCCACTCCCAAAGAGCCACCCCAGGAATCAAAAATCTGGAGCGCGTCAGCCCCCGCCTCTGCTTGAATTTTGAAATATTCCAACAAATTATCGGTGATTCTGTCCATCAACAGATGAAAAGTCTCGGGTTCGCCATACATCAGCCGCTTGAGATTTTCGTAATTGCGCGACCCTTTGCCCTCAACCATGTAAGAAGCCAGGGTAAAAGGAGCGCCGCCAAAACCGATGAGGGCGCGCTGGTCGCCAATGACAGGGCGGGTCAGGCGAATGGCCTCCGCGGGCCAAGGGGTCTTTTCGCCGGGGTCAAAATCCTTAAGAGCCTCGACAGCGGCGAGATCGCGAATCGGAGGCGCCAAGCTGGGCCCGGATTCGGTGAATTCTAGGTTCATGCCCATGGCTTCGGGAGGCAAGAGAATGTCTGAGAAAATAATGCCGATGTCCAAGCCCAAGCCATCAATGGGCTGCATGGTGACGTCGCGGCACATGGCTGGAGACTTGCACAGTTCAAGAAAAGAGACCTGTGAGCGTATTGCTTGGTACTCGGGCATGTACCGCCCTGCCTGGCGCATCAACCAGACTGGGATCTCGGCCACCGGCTCCTGGCGGCACGCCGCGAGAAAGCTCTCCCGTGGTGTCAAATCCGTTCGCATGGTTCAGGTTATGAAATGAGACTCAACCTTCAACATTGGCCCCTGCCTTTGAGCCCGGTAAATAGATAGTATCTGCCTTAGAAATGAACGAACTCACCCCCAAAAAGCTTCAAATACTGGCAAGAAGCGCTCTGATCCTGGCCTCGACTTACCTCGTCGTCTTGGGCTGCTTACTACTGCGAGGGGCTTTTCTTGCCAATGGCGATGGCTCAATCTCCTTTCAACCGGAGTTCGGCGAAGAACAGGCCACAAAAGGCTATTTCTTCCATGTCCTTGCTGGTCTCTTGGCGGTGCTCTGGTACGCCCGAGGATCGCGGTCAAAATTCCCCATGGCGTTTGCCTCATTATCCTGCATCGTCGCTGGAACTTGGACCTACATTGCCTTTAGCCCGACATTATTCGGCCTCGCAGGCCTCCTCCCGGGAGGTCTTTGTGGCATCATCCTCGGATATCGGGTTCACATCCGTCGTCTGTCATAAGGAACCAGGTTCATGGTTCCTCATGACACCGAGATTTCGGCAACCAAAATGGGCGTCATGTTGGTACGGTCGACACTGGCATTTTCGTAACGAATCGTCGACGAGAAAACCTCCATGGGACCGTTGTGGGCCATCTTCAGGTCGTCACCGTGTATGTGCCCATAGACCACAAGCTCGACGGGATAACGGGCGATGATTTCTTCAAATGCGGTGGGTGTATCCGCATGTTGCCATCTTGGCGGGTAATGAATCATCAACAAGATCTTGGTGTTGGGCCGATCACCTTCAGCTTCCCTCAAAGTTCGCTCCAGGGCCATGCAGGCGGCCTCGAAGTCTTCACGCATTTCTGATTCTTTCCACCAAGGTGACTCCGGTTGCTCCCAGCCCATGGTCGCCGCCAAGGTCCAAGAATCTCCGAGGGGCAGGTGTTCGTCCTTGAGGAAGGTGATGGTTGGTAAGGCAATGTGCTCAGTCTTCTTCCACCAGCGATCGTGATTGCCAGGAGAAATAATCTTGCGGCCTGGAAGGGAATCGATGGCTGACAGATGAAGCAAGGTCGATTTTGTCGTCGTGGCCCAACTGATGTCTCCCGGGATCAAGACGAGGTCGCCCTCAGCTACTGTTTGCCGCCAATGCTCGGCGATCTTCTTTTCGTGATCAACCCAAACCGGGCCAAAACGACTCATGTCTCGCCCGTAGTGGGGATCGCTCAGGCAGAAAATCTGCATTGTCTTCCTCTCGATTTGCCTCTTGGGCCAAATGACCGTGCTTGGTGATGAATACGACACACCAACCGATTTCGGATTCAATGTGATACAGTAGCACCTAACCAACCTCAAATCTTGCCAGGAAAGACAGCCATGGGCGCAGGAATCATTGTGATCGGCAACGAAGTTCTTTCCGGCAAGGTCACCGATATCAACTCGACTTGGCTCATGGCTCAATTTCACGACCTGGGAATGCCCGTTGAGCGGGTGAGTATCATCCCAGACGACATTGCTGTCATCGCCGAAGAAGTGCGACGATTCTCAGGGCAGTTTGACGTAGTCCTAACCACAGGGGGTGTCGGCCCTACTCACGATGATGTGACTTTCGCGGCCATCGCCCAGTCTTTCGACAAGGAACTTGTCGCCAACGCCGAACTTGAAGCTATCATTCGCGAACACATCCCCGCAGGCAGCGCCTCCGGATACTTGCGCATGGCGAAATTGCCAGAAGGAACACATCTTCTCTACAACCCTGGCTTACCGTTCCCTGTCACCAGAGTAGAAAACGTCTATGTCATGCCTGGGGAACCGACAGTTTTGCGAAAGAAATTCCTCGCGATCCGAGAGACGTTTCGGCAAGCGCCGTTTGTGGTGAACCGCGCGTTCTTACGGGTCGATGAGGGAGAAATTGCTGAACGGCTTGACCGGCTGCAATCCAAGCACCCCCAGGTGGAAATCGGTAGCTACCCGGTGTACGACAACCACAACTACAAGGTCCAAGTGACTTTTGAGGCCAAGAACGAAGTGTGGGTGGAATCTGCATTCCACGAGTTCCTGCAAGAATTTCGCCCTGAGGATATCTGGAAGACCGAATAGACGGAAACCAAGATCTCTCAATACACGGACCACAAAGCACTTAGCAACTTTTATTATGCCTGGGCGTTTTTCCACTCAAGACTTGTTGTTGATCATGTCGACACCTATATTCGTCTACCCGCATAAACGGATATGGAGTTTGTCTACGTGGAAGCCCTGCTTGCAGCACGCCTTTTCAAATGTCTTTCAGAGGGAATCCGTCTGCGGCTGATTCGACTGTTAGCGACAGAAGAACTGGGTGGCGGTGAGTTGCGTCAGATCCTGGACGTACCTCAATCCACTCTGTCCCGGCATCTGAATGTCCTCAAGGACTCTGGCTTGGTTTCGGCGAGGCGAGAAGGCAACCGTAGTTTCTTCTTCCTCGACCATCAGCCTCAACTCAATGGCACCACCGATGACATTTTGAAGATCGTCCACGACCTCACGGCAGGAGACCCGGCCCTGGATGCAGACGCCGAGAGGCTGAAAGAGGTCCTTGAGTGCCGGCGGCAAGCCGTCTTGGAGCATTTTGAAGCGGCTGGCGAATCTTGGGACGAATTTCAAACTCAGCACGCAGACCCGGTCGTCAAGCACTTAGCCATCAATCGTCTCGTGCCAAGTGGGCAAGTTTTGGTCGACGCTGGTTGCGGCAGCGGTTATTTGATTCCCGAGCTGGCCGCGACACAGGGCCAGGTCATTGCCGTTGATAATGCTCCTGCACAGTTGGAACGAGCCCGGGCTCATTGTCGGCGGGCCGAAATCTCCAACGTCGAATTTCGCGAAGGCGAGTTGGAATCATTACCATTGGCGAGCCGCGAAGCCACAGGTGTCTTCGCCCACCTCACTTTGCACCACACTCCCAGTCCGGAATTGGCGGTGCGAGAAATGGTCCGCATCCTCAAACCCGGGGGCACTCTGGTCATCACCGACTTCTTGCCTCACGAAGAAAGTTGGCTAAGAGACGAACATGCCGACTTGTGGTTGGGTTTCGAGCCGCGTGTCGTTTCCCAGTGGATGCAAAATGCCGGACTGACCGACATCAACGAAGAACAACGTGCCTACGCCGCCAATGTGGACGGCGTGCACTCTGAAATTGCAAACAACCTGAATATCTTCATTTTGAGCGGCAAGCTGCCGCACGAACCCGAAAGGACGCTTCATTCATGAGCCAAACAGAAACCCAGGACTTTAAAGTCGCCGACATGAGCTTGGCAGACTGGGGCCGCAAAGAAATCATCATCGCTGAAAACGAAATGCCCGGCCTCATGGGTGTGCGCGCCAAGAACAGGGATGGACAACCTCTGAAAGGTGCCCGCATCGCCGGATGCCTGCACATGACCATTCAGACCGCAGTTTTGATGGAAACTTTGGTGGACCTTGGCGCTGAAGTGAGATGGTCATCCTGCAACATCTTCTCGACGCAGGACCAAGCCGCTGCCGCCATGGCTGCTGCTGGCATTCCTGTTTTCGCCTGGAAGGGCATGTCCGAAGAAGAGTTCAATTGGTGCATTAAGATGACCATCGAAGGCCCGGACGGCTGGCGCCCGAACTTGATCCTCGATGATGGCGGCGATCTCCTAGTGATGATGCACGCGGACTATCCTGAGCTCATGAAGGACGTGCGTGCTATTTCAGGAGAAACGACAACGGGTGTTCACCGCCTCTATCAGATGGCAAAAGAAGGTACCCTGAAAGTCCCTGCTATCAACGTCAACGACTCGGTGACTAAGTCCAAATTCGATAACCTTTACGGTTGCCGCGAGTCGTTGATCGACGGCATCAAACGCGCCACCGACGTCATGATTTCTGGAAAGAAATGTATCGTCGCCGGATTTGGCGATGTCGGCAAGGGCTGTGCCCAAGCATTTCACGGCATGGGCGGCCGCGTCTATGTCACCGAAATTGATCCCATTTGCGCCTTGCAAGCCTGCATGGCCGGCTACGAAGTCGTCACCATGGAAGAAGCCGCGACGTTTGGCGACATTTTTGTCACCACGACGGGCTGTTGTGACATCATCACGCGGGCCCACATGGACGCCATGAAAGATGGCTCGATCATTTGCAACATTGGCCACTTCGACAACGAAATCCAAGTCGCCAGTGTCTTTGATGACGCCGCGATTGTCCGCGACGAAATCAAACCTCAAGTCGACAAGATCATCTGGCCCGATGGCAAGTGCGTCATTCTTTTGGCTGAAGGCCGCCTTGTCAACTTGGG
>JAJRYU010000761.1 GCA_024275615.1 Planctomycetota bacterium | reverse complement strand
GACCTTCTGCGTCTCGTGAGCGCCAGCTCCCGTGGACTGCTGGCTAGGCGCCGTCTTCTTTCCCCTCACGGTCGACTGATGCAAAAGGGTATTCTGATCACCGCGGATAGCGAAAACCCGCACCTCATCCAGGGGGAAATCGCCCTGTCGCCCTGGGTCGTCGAGAAGCTCCTTGCGGCTCATATCGGCCCAGATTCCCTAATTGCCAGCGACGAGCGTATCGAATTTCACGACTTCCTGACGGGATTGAATGGCAGTGACGATTTCTACAATCTTCTGTAAAGGAAGGAGAGGCTGAACTGCCATGGAACCCGCCCCCGAATTTGAGGTAAGATGAGGGCATGGAAATCAAAGCCGACAAAGACGCCAAGATCCAGCAGAAGCTGGCAGAATTGCGCGAAGACTACGAAGACGACAGTCCCTGCGATCTGATGACCCGGGTGGCCTTGTTCTTTTATATGGCCAACGACACGAAACGCACAACAACATGCCTTCGCGCTGCCGTCGACCATGATCCTGAAGATGTGCGTGCGCGCTTCCTCTTGGCGCGGACATTGATCAAGAGCGGCCTCTACCGCGAAGGAGGCAAGGAACTGGAAATCAGCTCTGAGATTGACTCCGTTGCTTTGGGCAGCCCAACTTGGGCCAACAACAATCTCTACTACATCGGTTATGCGTTGTTTCGAACCGGACGCTACAAGGAAGCCGCGGAAGCATTTCGCGGGGCCCAAAATCTCATCAATATCTGGGGCGATGCGCTGACGTTGAAGCGCTTTCACCTGCATCAGGGTTTTGCCTGGCACCTGGAGGGAAACATCTCTGAAGCGGGAATCTGTTACCGACGAGCCCTGATTGCGCCTGGGCCTGGAGATTCCTGCGACGAAGATGTGATGAACGAGGAAGAGGTTGAGGCTGCACAAGATTTCAACGATGAAATCGAACCTTATTTGCTCATGACTCAGGCCAATCAGCTCCTTGATGCAGAAGATCTGCCGGAAGTTCTTCCTGCCTTCCCATGAGAATCCTGGTCCTTGAGCCCTACCACGGTGCCTCTCACAAGAGGTTCCTTGATGAGCTTGAGCGCAACCTCCCTTTTGAGTTCGTCCGCTTGACCCAACCCCCTCGTGCGTGGAAATGGCGCATGCGTTTCTCGGCGCCCTTCTTCGCTCAAGAATTGGCGGGGCATAGCAGCGAAGAATTCGACCTCGTCTTAGCATCAACCCACCTCAGCCTTGCTGACTTCCGCGGGCTGGCACCGGGTGGAATCGGCAATCTGCCGACCATCGTCTATTGGCACGAAAATCAATGGGCTTATCCAGTTAGAGCCAAAGACGAACGCGATCGTCATTTCGTTATCACCAACTTCACCACGGCCTTGGCGGCCGATCTCAACCTTTTCAACAGCGAATGGAATCGGGCCAGTCTCATGGACGGGCTCAAGCAAGTGCTCCGTGAAGTTCCCGATACGAAACTGCTAGCCTCACTCAATGAAATCGCCAAGAAGTCCCAGGTCGCCTACCCCACGATCGACGCCCCCACCAAACCGACACCGACACACCGAGAAGAACCGTCGTCGGCACCCCCATGTCTTCTTTGGAACCACCGCTGGGAGCACGACAAAAATCCCGAAGAATTCTTCGACACCCTTATCAAGTTGTCGCAAGAAGGAGTCCTCTTTGAGTTGGTGGTAGCTGGCCAGTCGTTTCGCAAAGCGCCCGACATTTTTGCCACGGCAAGGACAACCCTTGACGATCACATTACCCATTGGGGATATGTGGCCGAACGTAGCCAATACGAAGAACTCTTGCACCGCGCCGACTACGTCGTCTCCACCGCCATCCATGAGTTTTTTGGGTTGTCGGTCTTGGAGGCGGCTCTGGCTGGAGCCTTCCCTGTTGTCCCCGACCACTTGTCTTATCCTGAACTCTATCCCAAAGAGTGCCGCTATCCACCTGGGGGACTTGGAGAACACCTCACCCACCTCCTCAACCAGCCTTCGCCGTCAACAACAAAGCTCTCAAAAGGACTGGAGCAATTCCTTTGGCGCGAGCAGAAACCCTTTTGGGAGCAGACCTTCCGAACCGTTGCTGGTAACAAGCGCGAGCCATAAGCCGCCTTTTTAATGCCAGAATGAACGTAAGGTTTAGGCAACCTGAGCCGATAACTATGCAGGAAATGACTCGGAATTGGGGTATGCCATGTCCTCGCCAGCAAACGGCGACTGCCTGGACATTGTTCGTTGTCTCGCACTTTATTTGCGCGACCAAAGAGATGCTCTGGAAATCATCTCTGCAGCTGCGCGGTCCATCGCTGACCGCTTGCCCCGCTGTGTCGTGCGTATTTGGCTTTCCCGCCCCACTCAAAACTGCCCTGCATGTGAATCCCCCGAACTCTGTTCAGCCGCCTTCAATTGCCTCAAACTCGAAGCGTCCGCTGGCGAGATTGTCACAGTCAATGACATCATGACCAACATCGCCCTCGGACAAGGGCTCTTGGGTACTGTTGGCAAGAGTGAAGAAGAGCACGTCTGCCCCGACACTCGGGGTGTCGGCACCACCAAAGAAAGACAGTGGATCAAGGAGGCAGGCCTCCATGCATTTTGTGGTTATCCACTCAGGTCTGCCGGACGACTTCTCGGAGTCTTGGGGATCTACTTGGAGAAGGCCCCGTCAAGAGAATCTCAAAGCAACTTGACTTGTGTGTCTCTCTTGCTTTCCCAAGCATTGGGTTCAGCTTTCTTGAGAATTGAACAACACCGCTTGGCTATCGAGTTAGAAAGTAAAGTGGACCGCAAGACGGCTGAACTCAAGACACGGGTTAGTGATCTTGAAGAAACCCGTCTTGCGATGTTGAACATGATGTCCGAGGCTTTCGAGACTCAAAGGCAAATGCGCGAGCTCACAGAAAAACTCGAGCTTATGGTGGCGGACCGCACAGCCGAGCTCCGGCTGGCGAAGGAAGATGCCGAGAGAGCCAACCAACTGAAGTCACAGT
>JAJRYU010000760.1 GCA_024275615.1 Planctomycetota bacterium | reverse complement strand
CCAGTAATTTCATGAAGCGGCTAGCCCAAATCGGCGGCGGTCAATACGTGGAACCCAGGTAAGGTAAAACGTCCTCGCTGGCATCTTAGCTGAGACCGCTGGGGGCGGCGGGAGCCGAGACCTTCATAGCCACTCTTTGAATTCGTGGTCGAATTCTTCCATGGGTTTGCTGAAGAACTTCTTGAAGCGGACAAAGAGATTGCCGCATGGTCTAGCGGTCAAGAACTTGAGCAATTGAGGTTTGTACTTCTCAAGCAAGAAAGTGAAGTACACCATGCCGGCAACGTCATCTTCCGGTGTTAGGGCATTGAAAGGTTTCCCCATCAAACCGCGCAAGCTGGCGCCATTTTGTTCTTTGACGCGGTCGCGGGCATCAGTCAAACTCCGCGTACCGCGATTTTCTTTAGTTTCAACTTGGCCATAATTGCTGGGTGCAATGTAAGGGACCCGCGCCACCCCGGTCGCTTCGATCTCGCCAAGATGGGCAGAGGCAACCCACATCCATGGCGGCAGTTCGAGGCCTTCCTGTTTAACGAAGTACCATTTGAGAAGGTTGCCTCCAAGCTGCGAGGGGAGCTGGTTTTTCCACAGAACATCGCTCATGGCATGGGCGTGACTCAGTGGGGACCAAAGTGCTTGGTTCAAAGCACGTTCATACTTCAACTGGGAATCGGTAAATTGGTATTTCTCTTTGAATTTGTCGCCAAACGCAACCAACTGTTCCTTGTCAGACAAGACAATGGCCCGATTCATGGGATTGGTCTCAAGATCGCGACGGTCGCCATGTTTCTTGACTTCAAAGGTCTTGCCAAACCATTTGCGCACTTTGTCCAGGGAGGTTGCTATTTCAATGGCGTCTTCGCGAGTTTCAACGGTCAACACCCGGCTGCTCCCCACCTGGCCGATGTGGAATTCCGCTTCCATGGCTTTGGAAAGTGCTTTCGCTTCAGGGATGAGATGCTTTTGATCCCGTGGATACCACGCCTCTAAGTACTTCTCGAAACCTCTTTCACGCATGACGTCGGCCAAGGGCCGCCACTTGAAGTCGTCAATGAGCAACCACGCGGCAGGATTCGCCGCCAAGTCTGCGGCGCGTTCCGTGCGTATCCAACCGCCACTGGCGAAAACATAACCAGCCTCGGTCATTTTGGTTTCGACAGCTTTGAACGCTTCTTCTTGATTGGCGTACCAAGTCCCTAAGGCCTTGACATGACCCAGAAGTTTTCTCGCCTCGGCGTGTTCTGGATTCATGACAAGAACGCGCCTGGCCAAACGTTGCGAATCACGCTTCAGCGCCTTCTGCTCAGCACACCAGGCGACAATGGCCCATAGGCTCGCTTCAGATTTGTCTTTTACTGAAGCAAGTTTCTCAAGTGTCTTCTTCTTCAACCCGCGCCCGATGCGCAGCCGCTTGATTTTGTCTCTTTGGACCACATGGACTTTGCCCATGGTGTCAATCATCTTTACCGCCTTGGGGCTCTCTTGAATTACTTCGCCCCGCAACAAGGGGCCATCGAGCAGCCGAATCATGTCCTGTGCCAGCGCAATGGGAGTTGCCAAGAGAAAACAAAATGCGGATAGAATCCAAATGCGTTTCATGACGTCGTCCCTTGTGTCGTTTGGGATTCGGATTCCAAAGAAGCGGCAGGCCCTTCGTCGGCTTGTTCTGAAGCCGTGTCAAGACTTGCTTGAGCTCTTGCCGCGGCTCGAGAACGGGAGCGCTCACCCTTGATCCATTCTTCGCAGCTTGTGACTTCGGCGACTTGCTCCATATTTAGATCGAGTTCAAGCAAGCTGGAGAGCGTGGTGGTTACAGCTTTGGGTCTCATAAGACCATAGCCATCCCTGACAACACTCAGGCCAAGGTCCAAACACAAAGTAATGTTCTTGTCCTCAGCGTTCAGTAGACCAGCAAGGGCCTCACGCATGGGCTTCAACCAGGATTTCGCACGGATCGGATCTTCTTCAGATCGGCGCAGACCGATGGCCATTTCGCCGGCCTTGGCGTACTCGCCTGCGCCGATGAGATGACGGACAACAAAACGATTGCTGACATCGTCTTGCTCCGCGGCCCAATCCAAGGTTGCACCGTGCAATTGTGGCGCCAATCCTTCCGGGATATGGGCAAGGACATCCTTGGCAATTTCCTTGGAAGCAATGTGAAACTCCAAACCATCAGTTTCACCCACAACGCCATCGTTGGCCAGTTTTGCCAAAGTCTTGACTACGACGGTTTCATCATAGCCGCAAATCTGGTTGAAATAGTCCCTCCGGAGAGGAACTTCATTGATTGCCAAAGCGAAAGCTACATTCTCGTGACCATGAACATGGTCCAGTGCTTCCTTAACTCGTTCCGCTCTCGTTGCCATCGTTTCCCCAAGTCGTTTGTTCGAAGCGTTCGTGAAGCTTGCTGCCAAAAATCGCTGTCCCGTAAGCCAGAACAATTCCGGCGATGACGTCAGCGACGTAGTGGTAACGAAGATACACCGTCGAGAAGATCAATGCCACTACCAGCGGGGCGAGAATTGGCACTAACTTCTTGGCATAGCGTTTTGCCATGAGAAGAGCCAAGAGTGCGACCGCCGTATGCCCGCTAGGGAAGCAATCTTGCTTGATCTTCTCGATGAAGAACATCGTTTGCCGCATTTCTGTGGCCAAGTAAACCCCGTGGATCCGCTCACCAAACTCGTAGAGATTGTATTTGTCAATATTCGGGCCACTGGCCGGGACGATGTAGTATCCGATGTAGGAGACGTAGATACAAAGAACAAAACAAAAGGTGAGCCGTGCGAGAATGCGCGGCTGTCTTTTCTTGACAACGGCAATGCCGACAACAATGGCAATAAAATAGTAGTAGTTGTAGATCCACTGCAACACTTCTGTGACCCAGGGATTGTTCAGTTGGCCGACGAGGTGCAGGGGGTTGGCACCAAGGAAGAGCGCTCGATCAAAGCGAAAGAGCTTTTCTTCCCAATTGGAAGGATTCACATAGGGGACCAAAGAGCCCAATTGCGTGAAGATAAGGGGTATCGTCAGCATACAGAACGCCATCCTAGTCATGGCAGCCTTCGCCAAGGTCCAAGACGGTGTCTTCTTAACGATCCCCAACAAGAGCACGATGAGTCCGGTATCCAGAAGGCTCCAGCCGACTGGATCGGAAACTGGATCCCAGATGACCATGAACAGGACCACCGAACCCACCAAAAACACCATGTGACACCAGTCAACAGGCCAAAAACCAAGGTCGTTGCTGGCTGGCCGAGAGAGATTCGGTGGCGTGGTTGGGTCAGTATCCTGCATCGGGCCTGCGCAATGAGTCATAAAGTGAATGAATAGCCCAGATTAGCAGCATGAGAGGCGAAAAACAAAGCCTCAGCTCCGCTTATCTCGTGATGGGCAAGGTCGTGTCATGCGGGTCAATCGATCTCCATGACCTGAACGCCATCTTCATCAGCACGGTAGACGACTTTCTTGCCGCTGACTTGAGTTTCAAGCAGCACAGGACGAGTCCAAATCCGACGCAAATTCTCCAGGGTCTCTCGAGCATAGTTGTCCTTGAGGTCCGAGTCTTCCCAACGATGGACTAGGAGTAGTTCCCCCCTATTGTCGTGGTTTTGGTCCACGACTTCGATCACCGGATGGCCGCCGTTGGTCAGCTGCTTGAGGAACTGCTCCTTCACAGCGCCAAAATCCTGAGTCAGAATTTCACGTCGTTGAGTGCGCGGGTTGTAGCCATAGACGAAAAGTTTGTTGCGGTGACAAAACTCTTCCGTCAAGAATTCATCAATAAAAGTGACATCGCAATGGTGCCGCCTCACTTCGAAAATCTTCTCTCGACCCTGATTGGCCCCCGTATCCCAATTTTTCCTCTCGCCTTCGTCGTCGCAACGCAAGTACTCCAGACCGAACTTGCCCCTGTTCCACCGTTCTTCAATGTCGTGATAGAGGGCCAAGCCAATCTGGTAGGGATTCATGGTACTGCCGGACGAAGAGATTACGCCGGACATGGTTTCGGCGTAGTCGATGACCTCGGAATCGTTAAGCACCTTTTTCGTCATGATCTTTTGGTGCCAATAGGTCGCCCATCCTTCGTTCATGATCTTGGTCATGCCTTGAGGATTGAAGTAGTAGGCCTCGTCCCGAACGATCCCCAGAATTTCAACTTGCCAATCTGCCAGGGGTGCATTCTCAAGAAGAAAACTCACAACGTCACGAATGGGTTGGGGCGTTGCGCTTCTTAGCTGTTCAGTCTTCCGCGCGAGCTTCTCCTTTTGCTCTTCCATGTACTCCTTCGGATTGATGAACTCCTCCATGTAATCTTTACTTGGCATCCTGGCCGGGGCGAGCGGCAATTCTTCAAGTTCAGCCGAAGGATCTCCCAGACGTTTCACGAAGGAACCCATGTGATCGATGAGGTTTTCGATCGACAGCGCAAGATCGAGGAACTCCTCGACTTTCTCCAACCCCACGGAATCAACGAGCCGCCGCAGCTTTGTGGCGTGGTTCGCCATCTCATCCATCATTTTTCGATTTGTCGACGAGAAATAATAGTTGTTCTTGAAGAAGTCGCAGTGGCCGTAGACATGGGAAATGACCAGTTTTTGATCGACCGTTGGATTCGAACTCATCAGGTAGGCATAGCAGGGGTCGTTGTTGATGACGAGTTCGTAGATCTTCGATCCACCCCATTCATACCCCTTGGCCAACTGTTCGTACTGCATGCCAAAGCGCCAATGGGGGTAACGAGTGGGAAACCCCCCGTAGGCCGCAACTTCATTTATCTCGTCGTAGGAGAGTATCTCGAAAATCGTCTCGAAATAGTCCAAACCATAGTCACCGGCATGTCCTTCGATCAGCTCTTTCCAACGTCTTAGTTCTGGCGTGAGCTTCATTTGCCTTTCCCCAGAAAGTCTTTGAGCGAATCAAGAATTCCGTTGCGATCCGGGATCGCTGAGGTCACCAGCTCTTCGCTATCAGAAAAGTGTTGATCGAGATCGCGTTTGAACTGACCGCTGCCGTAAGCAGATTTGACTTGCCCATAGCAGAATTGATTGGCGTGAGGAATGATCTCCTCTTTCAAGATCCGAACACACTCCGCGGAGTCTTTGCCCGACCAGTTGTCGCCGTCGGAAAAGTGGAATGGATAGATGTTCCACTCGTCGCCGCCGAATCGGTCTTCCATAATTTCTTTGCACAAATTGTAGGCGGAAGAAATCTTGGTGCCGCCGCTCTCTCTGAGGTGGAAAAACGTGTGTTGGTCCACTTCCTTCGCCGAAGCGTCATGGACTATGTAAGCCGTCTTAATGTTCTTATATTGGTGTTTCAGCCACAAATCGAGCCAGAACGCCGTGATACGTACGACTTCCTTCTGCTCAGCTCCCATGGATCCCGACACGTCCATCATGTAGATAATAGCCGCGCTGTATTCCGGTTTCTTTTCGACCTTCCAAGCGCGATAGCGACGGTCATCGGGTATGGGCACGATGATCGGATTCTGGGGATCATAGTTGCCCTCTGAAATATAACGTCGCAGGGCGCGTTTGTAAGTGCGCTTCATGTGACGCAGAGATTCGGGCCCGGTGCTGCGAATGCCGGTGAATTTTTCGTGGCGACTTTCGACCTCAGCTTGGCCACGTGGCTTGATGTTGGGGAGTTCCAATTCTTCGCCCAGGATCTTGGCCAGTTCTTCGAGTTCGACTTCGACCTCCAAGGCATGCTGTCCTTCACCTTCTCCGGCCTCGCCGTTTCCTTGCCCGTCCTGAGGATCACCGACTGGATCGCCAGGTTCGCCATCTCCAGATCCAACACCGTTTTGCTTTTCAGTATCAAACTTGAAACGAGGTAGCTCAATCTGTGGAATCGGCACTGAGACCGTTTTTTTGCCAACTCTCCCCAAGAGCTCACCCTTGGAAATGTACTTTTTCAGGCCACTCTTGATCTTTCCGCGGACAATTTCACGAAATCGGAAATGATCCTGTTCGATTCGGCGAACCATGATCAAGCCTCCTTCGCATCACCTCGGGCGAAGATCGAAGCGACGTATTGCAAGATGTCTGTCGCGCTCTCATCGTCATAGCCGAAATTCTCGATCAGACGTTGCTTGACCACTTCGATCTTGGCCTGAGTACCCTTGTCAATGACGTTCGAAACCAGGCTTGTCAGCTTGATCGAGTCCTTCTGGTCTTCAAATAGCTTCAGTTCCAACGCCCGATGCAAACGTTCATTAGTGCGATAGTCGAACTGCTTGTTCTCCACTGCGAGGGCACCAATGTAGTTCATGATTTCCCGGCGGAACGCATCTTTCCGGCTATCATTGATGTCAATTTTCTCTTCAATCGACCGCATTAAGCGCTCATCCGGTTCCTCGCTTTCCCCAGTAAAGGGATTGCGGATCTTCTCGTGTTGAATGTGGGCACGGACGTTGTCGAGATAATTGTGACACAGCCTTGAAATGGCCTCTTCGTCAGCGGAAATCGCCCGTTGGACCTCATTCTTAACGATGTCTTCGTATTCTTGCCGAACATAGGTCAGAAGTTCGCGATAATGGTCTCTTACTTCTTCGCTGGTGATCAAACTATGGTGCGAGAGTCCTTCTTCAAGCTCATTCATCACCATAAATGGGTTGATATGACCCAAATCACCGCGCACAAGAGCGTTTGAGATCTTGTCTTGGATGTAGCGCGGAGAAATTCCCTCCATACCCTCGCGCGTGGCTTCTTCTTTCAGCTCCTTGATGGTGTCATCCGTGAACCCCGGTAGGGTCTTGCCGTTGTAAAGCTTGACTTTCTGCATCAGAGTTAGATTGGGGCGTTTGGGTTCCTCGAGGCGGGTAAGCACGGCCCACAGTGCAGCCATCTCGATCGTATGAGGAGCAATTTTCTTGTTGACCGTTTTCGCGTTGAAGTGCTTCTCATAGATCTGCACTTCATTACGCAAGGTGCGATTGTAAGGCACATCGATCTTGATGGTTCGGTCCCGAAATGCTTCCATCAGATCATTGCTTTGCAATTTCTTGTATTCGGGCTCGTTGGTATGTCCGAGAATAACTTCATCAATCTCAGTTTGTGAGAATTTCTTCGGTTTGATCGAGTGTTCCTGGGATGCTCCTAGCAAGTCATACAAGAAGGCGACATCGAGTTTTAGGACTTCAATGAACTCGATGAGCCCACGATTGGCGACATTGAATTCACCGTCAAAATTGAACGCTCGAGGATCACTGTCTGATCCGTATTCCGCCAGTTTGCGGTAATTGATATCGCCCGTGAGTTCCGTTGAGTCTTGGTTCTTTTCGTCCTTGGGCTGAAAGGTGCCGATGCCGCGGCGATCTTTTTCCGAGATGATCATGCGATGAACAACGACGTGGTCCAACACCCGCACCCAATCACCGTTGTAGCGCTTCATGAGTTCGTCGAAATTCCGCCGACAAAAGGGGTTTAGATTGCCTTTGACATTCAGATCGTAGGCCTTGTCGCAACGCCGGTTGAGTTCCGCGACGATTTTCTCACGAGGTCCAATCGGGATGAGCTTGAGAGGTTCCTCATTCATCGGGGAAGGCTGCAATTCATCGCCGTCATTCATGCGCCAAGAGAAGGTAAAAAGAGCACCATCGGGGGACTTTGAGTACTCTTCGAGGCCTCTCTTGAGCTGACGCGCAAGGGTAGATTTCGCCGAACCAACCGGGCCGTGAAGCAAGATGACGCGGCTTTCGGCACCGTAGCCATGTGCAGCCGATTTAAGGACATCGACCAAACGCATCACAGTGCCGTCCAAGCCGAAAATAGCGTCGCGGCCATCACCGTAGACGTCACCAAAGAAGCGGTAACGGACCTTGTGCTCCTTGTGTTCGGTATATTCGTCATAGCCGTGAGACACGACCATGTCATAGACCCGCTGAAAGGCGTTCCTTGTGATGAGCGGGTTGTTGTAGGCTTTATTGAGATACTCGTGAAACGTGCCGCTCCAGTTCAAATCCTGGAAGGCTTCCGTGTCCACTTCATCCCGAACCAAGGCAAGCAACTTTTCGGCACCGCTCATGTCAATCTCCCCTACCCCTTGCGCGACTCTCGCCCTTGTGACGTTCCTCGCTTAGTCTCGTACAAAGCATCTTCGAATGCTTGCATATCCGGCGCCAAAGGCGCCTCATAAGTAACTCGCTCACCCGTCAGTGGATGGCTAAAACACAATGTGGCAGCGTGCAACGCTTGCCGCTCCATAAGTTTTCGATTCGCTGGATCATGGGCGCCCAAGGAGGCCAAGTCTCCGTAAGAGATACGGTGCCGGCGTCCATAAAGTCGATCGCAAGCGATCGGATGTCCCAAACTCTCCAAATGAACACGTATCTGATGCGTCCGACCACTCTTTGGAAAGCATCGCACCAAAGTGAAGTTGTTGAAGCGTTCAGCAATCTCGAAACGCGTAAAGCTGGCTCGTCCACGTTCGACGATCGCCATCTTGATCGGGTTTTTGGGATGGCGGCCGATTGGTTTGTCAACAACGTACTCGTCAAACTCCATGACACCTTCGGCAATGGCGATATAGGTTTTCTCGACTTCACGATCATGAAATTGACTTGTCATCGAATAGTGCGCTCTATTGGTCTTGGCGACGCAAAGAAGCCCAGTCGTATCTCGGTCAAGCCGATGAACAATGCCAGGACGAAGCGGGCCCGCGACATCGGACAAGTTTTGAAAATGAAATGCAAAAGCGTTGGCCAAAGTCCCCGTTCGATGTCCCGCTCCAGGATGAACAGGGATAAAAGGCTGTTTGTTAATGACCAGGATCGAAGCATCTTCATGGATAATGTCTAAGGGAATATCTTCGGCAAGTAGAAAGTCCTCTGGTGGCGGTGGCTCAGAGTGGACGTCAACACTGTCGCCCTCTTTCACCTTGTAAGACGGTTTTACGCGCTCGCGATTGACAACAATGGTACCTAACTTGACCGCTTCCTTGATCCGCGACCGGCTATTCCAATCGAGGACCTCGTTGAGATATAAGTCGAGCCTGGTGCCATCGTCGAGAGGTCCGACCACGTGGTTTTCGCCCTGGATTTGGGGCTTTTCTTCGTTGCTCATGATCACTTTCTTTTGTGACATGGATATAACACGGAGACTTCGCCCCAGCCCAGTCGCGCTAAATCCATCGTCTCACCCTATTTATACTCGGCATCCCAGGGCTGGCGATAAATCGAAATCCAAAGAACTGCATTTTTTTGCAGTCAAAATGTACCCTTAATGGGCCCCATAGGGCCCAGATTGGCAACAAATAGGGCGTTTAGCCCATAAGTCCAACCTGAGCAGGACGAAACGAATCTGCCGAAATGTGGACTCTGTCCCAAGACACTGGTATTGTCCTGCCTCGAAGAGGTTTGATTCTTGTCACGGCCCCTGAGCCCGGCTTGGACAAGGGAACCTCTGAGGAGCGCCTTTTTCGTCGCCACGTACCGTCCACTGGACATTCACGTGGCACGGAAACACGCCAGTTGTGACCATGTGT
>JAJRYU010000759.1 GCA_024275615.1 Planctomycetota bacterium | reverse complement strand
TTCTTGTAGAAACGATTCCGAAAGCTCTCGAAGCGGTTGCTTTCGCCTTGGGCAGTGACGATGTCTTGGCGTCCATCGCCGTCGAAGTCAGCGATAGTCAGATCTAGAGTTCCGTCGACGAAAAGACTGAAGGCTCCCCTTGCCTGTCTGAGAAACCCGGGCCCAAAGCTGCCTTTGTTGAGAAACAGTTTTTCATCCGCTTGGGAACCCGCAAGTAAAGTTGCGACCACCAAGTCGAGATAGCCGTCATTGTTGGCGTCCAGAAAAGCGAACTCGTTCTCGTCTTCATTGTTGCGGCCCAAAAATGCGTTCTCAACGACCTCAAACGACAGGCTTCCGGTTTCAACTAAGTTGTTTCGTAGAAGAACGTTGCGATAGCGTTCTTGCCGCCTGCCGCCCCAACTCATGTGAACAGCATCAAGGTCGCCATCATTGTCCAGGTCTGCCCACTCAATTTCATAGGGTTGGCCGCCGCGCGCCGCTTTTGGGATGGTCTTCAAGTCCAACCTGAACCGGCCATGGCCGTCATTTAGGTAGAGCTGAGTGACTTGTGATTTTCCGTCAACAACGATGTCGAGGTCAAGATCATTGTCGATGTCGATGATCTTGGCATTCTGCGCACCGACTTTCGGAATCGCTGGCAGGCGAGTGGCGTCCTCGGCGAAATGCCCCGATCCGTCATTGATGAGAAGTCGCGCCAATCCTCCCGGCTCCCGATCAGAGTCGGGGCCAGAATCGACAAAGACCAAATCGAGGTCGCCATCATTGTCGAGATCACCCCAACCGACTCCATTGCAGTTGAGCAGCAGTTTGGGCAATCTGGTGCCCGTTTCATCGACGAATTTCGCTTTTTCCGGGTCGAATCTCAATAGGCGTTGTTGGCCACCAAAAGCGACGGCGAAAACAAGATCGTCGAAGCCATCGTTGTCGACGTCACAAACCGCAACGTTCTTGGCATGGACCCTAAATCCCTTGGGAAGGAGTTCCTCGCTCTTGTCGGCAAAAGAAGGCAAGGAGTCATTCGTGCCTTGATTGATAAGTAAAGTCGGCAGAAGAGGATCCTTGTTTGGTGCGGCCATGTCACCTGGGCGATGCCAGCCATTGCAGTTGGCAAAGAGGATGTCGAGTTTGCCATCTTGGTTGACATCAAGGGGGTGGACACCTTCGCTCCATACCACGGCACCCGGTAAGAGATCGAGCTGCTCAATGAACTGCGGTGGTTCGGTCGCTTGGCAGGATATTTGGTCGAGGAGTCGTTGTGATTCCTTGGCAAGAGGATTCAAGGTCAAGTCGAATCGCAAGATCGCCGCAGCTTGTTTGATATTGCCCGCGTTTGCCAAGATTCTTGCCGCACGAAAGAATCTCTTCGGAGTCTCTTTGCCATTCCCCTTTCTTGCTTCCTTCCACAAGAATCGGGCTCCTCGCGTGTCACCTGCTTGGACTCTGCGCCAGAATTGCGATTCGGGGGTTTGGGCGAGTGTCGTCAATTTGCCGTCGAACAAAAGGCGGGCCAAATCAAGAGCCAAACCGCGAGACGAGGCACCACCGATGTTGCTGAGCACAATGACTAAACCATCGTCTTTTTGAAAGCGCATGATCAGTGCCGAGAAACCGTCGATGTGGCCAGAATGAGCTACAGAGGAGACGGTCATCTTGTCATTGACCTTAAGAGAAAGATGGGACCATCCATATCCATAGTTGGCAACTTGCTTCTTGAAGACCTGTTTCGCGCTTGCCTTAGAGAAAACGCGGTCGGCTGAAAGCGCCAAGCTCCATTTGTGCAGATCTTCTACGGTTGAGTACATAGAGCCCGCGGAAAAAGGGAGTGCCATATTCAAATAGTCACTGCGAATAAGCACGCCACCAATTCGTTCATGACCAGTGGCATGATTGCTGAGAATCGCACGATTGAAATCGTACCCGGTATCGTTCAGTTCCAGAGGTTCGAGGATCTTTGAGCGTAGAAGAACATCGAAACGTTTCTGACTAACCGACTCAAGGATTCTTCCCAAGAGGTAGTAGCCTGTGTTGCAGTACTTGAACTTCGATCCTGGTTCGAATTCAAGATCACCGCTGCACCAAGACTCAACAAAATCATGGGGGTCAATTTCAGTTTTCGTTATCCCCTCGAATGCGGGATTGGCGGTGAAATTAGGCAGTCCCGATGAGTGGGAGAGAAGATGATGAAGTGTTATCCGTTTGCCGGTATCGGCGCGATAGTCGGGTAAGTAGCGAGTGATCGGCGCCTGTAAGTCGAGTTGCCCAGATTCCGTCATTTGCATGACAAGGGCTGCGGTGAATGCCTTGGTCAGTGAGGCCACACGAAATTTTGTTGTTGCGTTGTTCCGAGATCGAAACCCCACGTCGGCCGATCCGCTGCCACCACTGAAAAGTACGTTCTTTCCTTTCGCCACCAGAACCGCACCGCTGAATCCGAGCGTTCGAGCGTACTCTCGAACGCGCAGGCTGTACTTGTTCGGTTTGTTGCGTGATCGTTGGGAAAGTAAGGGCGTACTCAGGCACAGGGCGAGGAGCATGACCGCGATAGTGGCGTTCTTCATCGGAAATCTCAATTTGTGGAGGGCACAATTTGCGGCAATCCAGGTACTCCCTCGGAGGCTCTCTGAGGGGCACGGTGATCTTGTCTATAGTTTGGTTATCGTTCTATAGGCATCGTACAGGAAGACTTGTCTGATATTGCTGGCCGAGTCCGCTCCTGTGCCCCAGATCAAGACATTGATCGAGAAAGGCGCGCCGGTCGGGATCGATGAGGGAACTTTCACCTCAATATCGGCCCCTATGCCCTTTGACAGGGCGGCGGCTTGAGTGTCTGTCAGCTCCGTGAAGCCAACTATAGGCCAAGGGCCGCCGCCGGAAGATGCGGTGGCTATGACCATGGACTTGACGTTCGAAAGAGCGGTCGCTCCGTTCATCGGTTGACGGATAAATCTGTGTAAAGCCGGATCGGCAACGCTGCCATCGATTGCCACAAAGACAACGGCGTCTTCTCTAGATACTTCGCGTATCGTGACGACATGAGTCTTTGCCCCACCGACTACATCTGTGTAGTTGTCGATGACTGGCTTAAACCACCAGGAGAAGCCACTGGCGTAAGTGATCCACGATATGGCCGTTGCACCCCATGTGACGCCGTCGTCAGCTGGCGCACCACCATTGATGTCGAACTTGGTGATTGTATCGACAGAGCCCGTGGCCGACCATAGATGTGGCCTCAGATCCGTACCATATTTTAGCCCCGTACCTTTGTCGAATCCGAAGGCAACTACTCCGCTGCGAACAGTCGGGTGAGCAGCAAATGCGGTCCAAGGTTTTTCGATGTGCATTTTCGACACTGGAGTCTTGATGATTCCCAACGACGACTGGACTTCTAGATTTCCACCGACCATACCTACAGTTTCGACGTCGTTTCCGGGAGGTGGGGGTGGGGCGGCGGCGAAGTCCGTAGGCTCATCTCCAGTCAGGAGGAGGACGACGGCGAGCGTAAGGGTGAGGACTCCAAAAACGAAGGTGGCAGTTACCCAGGCCTCTGTTTCACTTGTTGGCGCCATATCGTCTTGCCTTTCTGAGGGCATCCTTGCGTCCCTCGCAATAAGGTTGAATATCGTACTTCGAATCTAAGTTCGTTCTAAGGAACTCGTCAATGGCAGTTTCAGTTTCGCGACGTTCGGGCGAGCCAATCGGAGTTCTGAGAGCTAACTCGACCTTGGCGGCAACAACAAGCACAGCCGTGTCACCCCTGAGTTTTCCCTTGCGCCGAACGCTTTCGGAAGTGACAACAAGCTGGCAGTACTTGAGGACTTTCTTGACATCGGCAAGAGTGGAATCTCGACCGAGCGAGTTGAGATAGGTCCAAGCGATACGACCGAATAGTCGCTCATAGTTTCTCGATGTCTT
>JAJRYU010000758.1 GCA_024275615.1 Planctomycetota bacterium | reverse complement strand
GCCTACGTACGTTGTCGTATTCGTTCAAGAAGTCACCCAAGCGCGGGAGAATCGTGCGATCGTTGTCAGTTTCTTCGGGCAAGATTCCGAGCAGCCTTGCGGCACTAAAAAGAGGCCAAGCCGGATCCAATCTTGGCGTGCGACTCAGAGTTGAATTCAAGGGGATGAGAACGCCTTCGGGCTGGCGCGCTTGAAATCTTGCCGCTGCTTCGTCCAGCAATAGTCTGATTGCGACGAAGTCAATGAGCTCAGTCGGGGGCATTGGAGCTGGTGCAAGATCAGGGCGCGCTTTCAGTTGAACGAACATGCCGGGCCAACCTGGCATGGCCAAGAGACTCTCTTCGATGAGTTGCCCAAGTCGGTCGAGGGGCACACCCATGCGTCTTGCCGTAGCAATGATGCAATCTGCCGGTTGGGTCTTTTCTGCCGCAAGAGTACGGGCCATTTCCGCGAGAGGGCGCATCCAACGTCTGGGAACGGGGCCCGGTGCTGCCAAATAATGGAGCATACTGCCAAAGAAGCCTTCACTCCGCTTTCCCATGGGCCAGTAGCTGTGACCGCCGTCCAGAAAGGCGCCGCACCATCGAATGAGGAAGGGGTGCACCAGTTTGTCTGAGTCAAGACCGCGATCCTGCAGGAGCCAATCTCGAGGACGTATTGCCAGGACTGGGTCTGTCGGTGCTCTCAAGCACTGAGATTCACACGCGGCCCAAAGAGCTTTTTGAATTTTCTCTGGAGGCCCAGCGGCCTTCAGGCGCTCAAGGGCGAATCTGGGCAATTCGTCCGGGAGAACCATGAGTTCCTGAGATTCGGTGATGCGCCAAAACAAGGAGTGCCCGCCGTCAGGACGCTGCATGCCCAGCATGAGAGCTCGGACAGCGTCGCGCTTCGACAGATTTGGCGCGCCCAATCCAAGCTCCTCATCTGGGACTCTTTGACTCAGGACACAGTCAAGGTCGCAGGCCCGGATCCTGCCATTTTTCCAGTCTTCGCGAAAGCTGGCTTCGAGAGGATAAGGGTTGGCACCAAAAAGGCGCGCCGCCTGTTCTACTCCTTCTTCGAATGGCAAATGCTCGAAGGCGTGGAGAGTGTTGTGGTGAACGAAAGCATCGAGGGGGCGTTGCCCAGGCAGAACATGCGCTGCTTTGTCCACAAGAGCTGCGACGTCGATCGATTGAGTTTGTTCAGTTGCAGAAGCCATGGTGATTTACGCACTCATCCTGAAGGCATGGGGGTGGTTTGATGCCGCCTTGAGACATTCCAGTTCGAACATGACAAGTTTGGCGGTGACCCATTCGTTAGCCATGCTCTCCAGTCGTTCCTGCACCGTGTGATCGAGCAGAGTGGCGTCGTGGAAGTTGATACGGACTTCATGGACGCTGTCATCAACAATCTTCGTGAGTTGAGATTTAAGACTCATGAAGTTGGTAAAAGCCAAAGGTCCATGGACGTTTACTTCAACAATGTTTGCGGAACGAGTGATCGCGACTGAAGTATGGAATAGACCTCGTAGCGCACCATTGCGCTGCGCATGCATGATGATTTTCAGAACCAGGCCAACGCCCACGCCAATCAACAAGTCTGTGGCAAGAGTCGTGACGAAAGTCGCGAAGAATAGAAAAAACTGGTCCTTGCCGACGTGCCACATATGAGCGAATTCCTTGGGATGGGCGAGGCGGGCACCTGTCACGACAAGCATCGCTGCCAAGGCGGCCAAGGGGATCATCTGCAAGAGACCAGGAAAGACCACAACGAAGAGGAGGAGGAATCCGCCGTGGAAGAAATTGGACCAAGAGCTTTTGGCGCCAGCGTCGACATTAGCTTTGCTGCGGACAATCTCAGAGATCATGGGCAGGCCGCCCACGAGACCACAAACCAGGTTGCCCAGGCCGGTGATCAACAGGTCTTTGTCCAAATTGGAGGATCTTTTCTCTGGATCCATGGCATCGACAGCTATGACCGAGAGTAGGGATTCTACCATGCCAACGAGAGCGAACATGACGATGTACTTGATTGAGGTTCCTGTTGCGATGACCGAAAAGTCGGGCAAGGTGATGGCATCAAGTAGGTTGCCCGGAAGCGCGACCAGGAGATTCGGCCCGACCGTATAGGATTCACCAGAGAAGGTGAAATTGTGTTCTTGGCCAAAACCCAAAAAGTAGGCAAGAGGGAGAGCCATGAGCAGGACAATGAGGGGGGCCGGCGCTTTCTTGAGTTTAGGAATGGGTAGCAGCGGTAAGAGTACCAGTATGAGGATCGAAAGGGCACCGATCCCAGCGACGTAAGGGTTGGCTTCGGCGATAAAGTGAGGGATCTCGCTGAGCATTTCCAGAGGTTCGCCGTGGGCCCCCAAGACACCCATGACGATGGGCGCTTGCTTCGCAATGATGATGACACCAATGGCTGCGAGCATGCCGTGGACCACAGCAGTTGGCATGATGGCAGCAAAACGGCCGGCCTTGATGAGGGCGAAGCCGATTTGGATGAGGGCGGCAACAACGCCAACCGCGAGAGCTCGTTTGTAGCCCAGTAAGGGGTCGCCCATGCCCAATTCGTGGACTGCGCCCAAAGCGATGACGATCAATCCTGCCGCTGGACCTTTGATGGTTAGGGGCGAACTGCCGAGGTGACTGGTGAGCAAACCGCCAATGATAGCAGTCAGAACACCGGCAATCGGCGGGAAGCCACTGGCGATGGAAATCCCCAAACACAAGGGGAGGGCAATGAGAAATACCAGAAAGCCGCTGGTCAGATCTTTGGTCAATCGTTTCATTTCGAATCTCCTTGAACAATCGCGCCATAGCAGAAGCCGTGCCAAGGAGATTTGCGGACAAGAACATTCGTCGCCAATTGGAGATCTGCCGGTAAACGGCGCGATGATGGGCAAATCGATCATTTCACTCGGCCCTGGTCAGTCAGGCACGAGTGAGGCAACCGTGTGGCAATTTGCTACAGTCAGAGCGCAGATCTGCCCCTTAGGGGCCGAGCTTCTGAATGTCAGCTCACCGTGTTAGATCACACGCACGGATTTCTTGGAGTTGCCTGTTGCGATTGTCGCTCAAATTCGCTGTTTTGATTGGTCTTGGTGCGACTCTCATCGTTCTGGCGATGTCAGTCCTTTCGGCTCGACGAGATGTGAAGATCGTTGAGCAGGACATGGTGCGTGATGCCTCGCTGATTGCCATGGTTGTGGCCAGTGCCATTGAGCACTCCGAGGGACACGAAGATTGGAGTCAAGTCCTAGATTCACTAGAATTTGGCAATACTGGAATTCACATTGAATGGCTCCCGGGAAACGACGGCTCTGGGGTCGATGGCCCCACAAGTCGAGTCAATGAATTTGATGTGGAGGCGACGATGCCCATTGCCGGGCTCCGGGGCAGAATTGTTGTTCGAGAGGACCTGACACCGCGCGACGAGGTGTTTGGTCGATCTCTAAGGACCGCGGGTGTCACTGTTGTTTCGGTGATGTTGCTGGCCCTTGGAGGAGGTCTCTTCATCGGCCAGCTACTCGTTGGGCGTCCGGTTGATGCCTTGGTGGCCATGACCCGGCGGGTTGCGAATGAAGACTACTCTCGTCGCGTCTTAGTGAACAACAAAGATGAGCTAGGCGTTTTGGCGAAGGAGCTGAACTTGATGGCTGTTCAGCTTGAAGCGGCACGAAAACAATCGCGTATCCACGGCGAGGCACGCCTACAAGCGCAACTGCAACTCCTTCATGCTGATCGTCTACGAACTGTGGGGCAGCTCGCGGCAGGGCTGGCCCATGAGCTTGGGACGCCCCTCAGCGTGATCTCAGGACGGGCCTCACTGTTGAATCGAGAACTTGCACGCTTGGATGTTGATCAAACGGACGCCCTAATCATCGGTGAGCAAGCCGATCAGATCACTCAAATCGTGCGGCGACTGATGGACTATGCCAGGCCGGCTCTGCATGAGCGACAAGACCTTGACTTGCGGCTGGTCTGTGAGAACACAATACGACTTCTACGCCCCGTCGCTGGAGCGCGACACATCACGCTCAAAGGTGATTCCCAGGTGCCGATTTATGGAGCTGGCGACCAGTTACAGCAAGTGGTTGCCAATCTGATCATGAATGCGATTCACTCCATTGCTGACGATGGCAAGATTGAGTTGGATCTTCAGGCTGGCGAATTTGGCCATCTCATTGTTGACGATGATGGCCCAGGAATATCTGAAGACTTGCGTGAAAGAGTTTTTGAACCGTTCTACACCACCAAGGAACCTGGCAAGGGTACTGGCCTTGGGCTT
>JAJRYU010000757.1 GCA_024275615.1 Planctomycetota bacterium | reverse complement strand
CGAAAACTTAGCTTCGATGCCAATCCTCATCGAGACGCGGCCTCTATCCACCAATTCGAAGGCTAAGGCGATGGTATTCTCGGGCCTTTACCCCGAATCGAATCTACCTCCTTGGTCACTCGATGGGTGCGTTTGCCACCTGGAATATTGGCCTTCGCTATCCAGATCGTTTCGCCGGTCTCGTGCCCTTGTGTGGTGGCCTGTCCCGACGCGAGTACCTGAGGCGCAAGCCAGATTCGTTGTTGCGCAGCCTCTTGTACAACGCCGCAAACACCAGATCATTGTTCATTCATGGTGACGCGGATCGGGTCGTGCCGGTGATTCATGCGCGTCGCACTCGAGACAACTTGCGAGATCTTGGCTACCGCGCTGAGTATGTCGAACTCAAGGGCAGGCGCCATATGCTTGATTTCCGTGAGCGCAGTCCGCTGATGACAGGCGTCGGGCAATGGCTAAGCCAACAAGTGCGCGACGCGCATCCTGCGCGGATTCGGCATCGTGCCATTGCCACTTACATGCTGCAGTCGTTTTGGATTCGCATGGACCAAGCAGAACTGCCAAATGCGCAAGTCGACGCCTGGATCGTCAAGGGCAATATGATTCGTGTGAAGACGAAGCGCGTTCAAAAAATGACTGTATTCATCGACGAATCTCTTCTTGAAATCAACAAGCCCATATCGATTGAAGTCAATGGCATTTTGCTCTTCCGAGGTATGGTCAAGCCCCGACGATCCACAATGATCGAGTCCTGGTTGTCTCGAGAAGACAGCGAGTTGCTCTACCGTGCCCAAGTAGCTCTTGACCTGAGAGTGTCGGGCAAGAAGGGACAAAAAACCAAAGGGATCAGACGACGTTGACCCGCATCGAATTTGGGCCATTCGCTTTCCTAGTTAAAGCGCTGGATAACCATGGACAGGATTTCCGTTGTCGTCGGTGACTCAGCGTAGATGCTGTTGAAGAGTTTCGCTTCCGCAGTTGGCACGTTCTTTAGGTCGTTTGCCCAAACCGGCGGAATTGTCTGATAGAACAAGCGTGCGATGATGACGAGGCGCTCACCAGCGACATCCCCTAAATTCAGGTCATAGTGGACAGTATCATGACCACCGACAAAGTCAGAGTCTTTGCCAATGCCTTGAGGGGCGGTTTTCTTGGCATAAGGCCCGTCTTGCCGCCAGCCTTTTGGCAGGATGCGATTGTCTTTGGCGTATCGAGCCATGGCTACAAGCTCAGTTGTTGTCTTTCCCTTGGCATCGACGACGACCGTTTCCCACACAGGAATCTGACTGGGCTGAGTCACGACGTCAATGTGTGGCAGGGCCAGAGGGTCCTTTACATCGTCAAGGCGGCCCGCTTCGTCAACAGAACCGGAGAGAAATACGCGAGTTCTTCCTTGGCGAATCTCCATGGCTAACCAAACGCGGCGTGACGGATATCCAGAAGGAAGTTTGTGGCCGGTCTTGTTCTCGACCAAGACATCGAATTTGAATCGTCCGTCTTCAACTCGAGTGCCCTTGATCGTTAATTTGGCCGTCGAGTCTGCAAGTTGTTTTCTTGTCGCGAGTGCCGCCTGCTTGAAGGCTTCCGTAGAAGCCGGGGCTCCAAGTTTCTCGCGATTCTTGGCGAAAATGTCGAGCATGTAGGCATTGCCGCCGAGGAAAGAGTGGCCGCGATAGTTGGGGCGCGATATGACGTTGAAATCACGCCCACTGGGAGAGCGCACAATGCGCGCCTTGCCAAAGTTGGGCATGTGGCATTCTTGACAGCTCCGAGCGTCCTTGCCGCCGTCGGCGAAGTCGCTGTTGAGCCACTCCAAATAGGGAGTTTGCTCCTGGAATCCTTCGGCTCCCACGGCGTGATGAGTTTCAAGTGTGTGACAGCTGCCACACATGCCTGAGGATTGGATGTGCTTGCCGTGGGTGGGTTCGAACGCGGTGAACATGCGCATGGGGCCCCCGGCAGGTTCGGGATAAGGGCCGAAAATCGTACGGTCTGCACGAATGTCAAGCCGGCCATTGAAGCTCTCGGGCTTACCCAAATTGTCGGGACCAGCTTGGTGGCAAACGGTGCAAGACACTCCGTCCTCCGCCAAAGGGATCCCGACCAAGTCGTTAAGGCGTCGAGGCTCCCGACCACTCAGCCTAGCCGTGTGGCTGGTCATGGGGGCGTGACATGTGGTGCACAGTTTTTCGATTGCGGCGGCTTTCTTGGGGTGTGCCAAAGTTGCCTTGGAAACTTGCGCCCGCCAGTAAGGGTCGCGGAACGAATTGGCCATCATCGAGGCCCGCCAAGTCTGGTGCGGCGAGATATCTGTGCCGATGGCGTCACGCATGGCAACAGCTTCGCTGGAAGCACTGTGACACAGGGCACAGCCGTCAGCAGTGGCAAAAACACTGTTGGCTCCCTCAGGATCAGTTCCACGGCCCCAAGTGGGACCATCTGGGATGCCATTTTGGGCCACTGCCGTTGCAGCGAAGAATGCCAGGATAACGGCGCTGGTGTAGATTCGAATCATGTTGGTCTCCGTTGGCGAGTAAGCTGTTGATCTTGATGAGTCATTACAAGAGACACCTTGTCTCTGGGGGGAATCCCTCACTCCTGGCGGATCGGTGTGTGGATGTCCCCAGTTGCGACGAAACTGAGGCAAACATAGGGGGCGAAAACGGTATTCTGCGACATCAGGCCGCATACTGCGAAACCCACCGATAGAGCAAGCTGGGGGCAAGTAAAGTTTGCCCATGGTCTACCTGTTTTATGAGGGCATTCTGTTCTTGCTTTCTTGTCCAGCATCTGACCCGTTCCTCCCAGGTGAGCGGGGCGTCTGTTGCGACTTCCCGCGACTTAGAATGAACCGTTTGTTTTCTCTTTTCGCAAATGTGGCAGAAGGAGTTCAGCGTTGAGATCAAAAAAATGGAACCTCAGCACCATGATGACCGTTTTCGCGGTTGTTCTTGTGCCGACGTTGTTTGTGGTTTTTTGGCCGCCGACTATTACGGCCAAGGTACCCGTCAAGCAACCTGATATTGCTGAGGACTTTGCCTTAGCAGACTGGCCTTTGTCGAAGGCTGCAGCCTTCGGCAAGATCGTCTACGAAAAAAACTGCATCGGTTGCCACGGCACGACAGGCCGAGGTGATGGGGAGGCCGCTCCCTTTCTCGATCCCATCCCGAGAAACTTTCAACGTGGTGCCTTCAAATTCCGGACGACACCGACAGGCAAGTTGCCAATGAAGAATGACTTGGTCAGGACAATCAACTGTGGGTTGCCGGGATCGTCCATGCCTTCATTCAAACTCATGCCAGAAGTTGAGAAGAAGGCCGTTGCCGAGTACGTGCAGCACATTGCCACCTTTCGTTTCGGCAAGAGGGCTGTTGCCAAAGACATGAAGCGCAAGAAACTCTCCTTGGAGGAAGTTCTGGCCTCCCGCATCGAGGACATCAAGACAGCTGTCTGGAGCAAACGTATCGCAAGGCTGCAGCCCATTCCTGTGCCACCATCACCCAAGGTTACGGACAAACTCCTTGCTGCTGGCAAGAAACGCTATCTTGGCGAGTGCAATCGTTGCCATGGCGACTCCGGTCGCGGTGATGGCATCTCTTCTTATACCCTACGTGATTGGAAAGATGAGGCCATTGTTGCCCGCGATTTCACGACGGGCATTTTTCGTGCAGGTAGCAAACCCGAGGACATTTTCGTCAGGATGCGCACCGGCTTGAATGGCACTCCCATGCCTTCAATTCCGGGAAGCGCCGACGAGATTTGGGGACTGGCACACTACATTCTGAGCCTCAAAGATCCGAATGCCTACAAGAGTAGGGTGCATGCGGGTTGCGGCATTCCGGGAGGCGAAGATGACAACTAAGACACCCACCGACGAAACCATGGACGGCAGCCTAGCTGGTCGTCAACTTGTCGAAAAAGGGATCGTCAAGGCTCACATCATCGCTGCCTTGGCTTTCATGCTGTGTTCGATGTTGACGGGTCTTTTGATCTCGTTTCAGTTCTTTAACCACAATCCCCTCGACGGCGTTTCCGAATTCCTGTCCTTTGGCAGGTTGCGCTTGATTCACACCAACCAGATCGCCTACGGTTTTCTCGTCAATGGTTTTGTCGGCATGCTCTACTACGCCGTCCCACGGATGACTGGCCGCCCTGTCTTGGGCAAAAAGTTGGGCTGGATCATTTTCTGGGTCTGGCAGTTCTTGATCGTCATGGTGACTGTTGGGCTCCTCATGGGCCGGGCTCAAGGCGTGGAATGGGGCGAGACGCCAACTGGGTTTGAACCAGGAACTTTCCGGATGAACTTTTTGCCCCTCGATTTCCTGATCGAGTTTGGCGCCTTGCTCGTCGCGGCTCAATTCCTGACACCCATCGCCAAGAGCGTTCACAAGCGGATGTATGTGTCGTCTTG
>JAJRYU010000756.1 GCA_024275615.1 Planctomycetota bacterium | reverse complement strand
ATCGGCTACGGCATCATCAAAGAAGAACGCAAAAAAGGGTTAGCCACTGAGTTTGCCCAAGCCCTCATCACCCATGCTTTTGCCGACCCACGGGTCTTGAGAGTTGAAGCTGGAACCCTCAAAGAAGGTGATGACGCACTGGCTTCCATGCGCGTGCTTGAGAAGCTGGGATTTTGCCGAACCGAAGAAACATCGGAGTCCTTTCGTTGGGCTCTCGCCAAACCCTCATAGCAACACCCCCTCCGAGTCCAGAAGCCGTCTTGGGAATCACGCCTATGATTCCCTCGCACTTTCAGTTTTCGTACCCTGCCCCAACGACACCCTTGTTCTGCACCGAGAACCGGCCATGCAACCCAAGATTCTTATCATCCTTGTTGTCATCACTTTCTGTTCCCTGAGCCGAGCCCAAACAGGGAGTATTGACCCCACGAGGGAACAGCTGACGGGGATTCGTTCCATTGCCGTCCCGGCCGTCGAGCTCATCGAGGAAAAAGTTGTGGATCTCCGTCCTTGGCTCCCGCCCGTGGGTCGGCAAATGATGAACGACTGCACGGCATGGTCTGTGGGTTATGCCGCCAAGACTTATCTCGAAGCCCGTGATCAAGGGTGGCGACCAGATCGGGCCAGCAGGATCTTCTCACCACGCTTCCTTTACAATCAAATCAATGGCGGCAAGGACAACGGTTCCAATTTCATCAAAGCGATTCGTCTCATGGCGGCAAAAGGAGCAGCGACTCTAGCAACGAGTGCCTATCGGGCTGGTGATTTCACCGGCCAACCAACCCCCAGGGCCCTCGCTGAAGCTAAGGCATTTCCAGTTCATGAACCTGTTCTCATTTGGGAACGCCGGGGAATTCGCAGAGCTTTGCAGCGGCGACAAATTGTCATCTTCGGCGCCCATGTCAGCCCGATATTCTTGGGTGGACGATTTAAGGTCTACACACCGCAACTTTTTGCTCAAGATTGCAAGAACAGAAAACCTGGCCAGCCCCACGGCAAGCACGCCATGGTGATTTGCGGCTATGACGACTCCAAGGGTGCATTCTTGGTACAAAACTCTTGGGGCAAGGCCTGGGGCAAAAGAGGCTTCTGCTGGCTCAAGTACGAGCTCTTTGACAACATTGAACTCAAGAATGATGACTCTACTTTTTGCAACTGGGCGTGCTTCATCGAAGACGTCGAAGAAAAGGTCTTCTACGATAAGGCTGGGCTACCCCGCCCCCGAAAACTAGATGTCAAGTCGCTGAAACCAAGTGGCTATTCGGACATCACCAAGTTTGATCGCAAGAGAAAGAAATTCGTCTACTCGTTCACGGCCAAACTTGCCGGACAACCCGCCGCTCTCGCCAAAGTCAAGAAAGTCACTTGGATTTGGACCAATGAACTCGGCGTGCGTGCCGACTTCACGACGACCGTCTCTGGCAGTCGCTTTTCCTTCCATGCTGGCACCTTGCAAAATCCGCTCAAATTGCAAGTCAACATGCTCCTGGACGACGGCCGGATACGGACCGAGACAGCAGAAATCGTCGGCCCCAATCCAAAGTCCGATTTCCGTCGCGCGAAGATCATTTTCGAGGACGACTACTATGGTCCGGGAGCGGGAGGCAAACCAAACTTTTGGTGGGAAGCCCACCTCGACGGTCCACTCGAACAAATGCAGGACATCGTCAAGGTCGTTTGGACTGTCGGCAAGAACATGAATTTTCGCGATCCAATCCAAACCAACACAGGTTTCAACGGACCACCGGCACAAGAAAAAGCGATTGGCATGTGTCAAGTTCCAAGTGAAGTCGCAGCCGAAATCCACTATGCCGACGGCGGTATCAAGACCGTCCATGGCACCATGGTCATCGCCGATGAGCCCAACGAAGCCATGGAGCTTGACATCACCAGCCACAAACTCAATCAAGACATCTGGGGTCGTACCAACTACGCCTTCAGTATCTCGCTGGATTTGCCACGGCGACATCAATTCGACGTCGACAGCATCACCTACTCTTTTGATCCTTGGATCAGCCGTACCAAGTCCTGGTCCAATCGGACTTTTGATCACTACATTGTCCATGGGACAGCAAGTCGCGACTTTCGGGTGATCGCAACGGTCAAACTCGAAGGCGGCGGCACAAAGACCTTAGAGAAATGGGTGACGCTCGGCCCCGAAACCAGATACGCCGACAAGGACCGCATCGAGATCATCTCTTGGGATCGCTACAATGGTCTGGTCAACAACAAAGCGAGCTACACAGCCTATTTCATGTTGGCTGGAGATCGCCAGCAACTCGCCAAGATAAAAGAAGCGAGATGGCAGCGGCCCAATCAAGGCAACAACAAGAGCACAGAGGTCTTCGTGCCGATCGAGGACAATGACCCTACTTGCATTTGGACTTTCAAAGCCACAGACATGGCCACCTTGAAGGCAAGACTGATCTACAAGGATGGGCGTGAACGCACCATCGAGCAGACCCACCGCGTCAAGTCACTTCCTGATGACACATTCGGCTTCGAAGTTAGTATGCCGCAAAAAAAGGAACTCTATCTCGGATTCAAGAATCAAAACGTTCAGCAATTTACGATCGCACCTTTGGGTGGCGATCATGAAGTGGCCTCCATCATTGGAGTTGATTGGTATCACCAAGTTCGCAACATCAAGGAAATCTCTCGGCATCGAGCAGGCCGTCTGGGTTCTGCCCAGGCATGGCCACTCACGAGCGGCATCACCGAGCCCTTCTTATTGGAGGCCGTCATTCACAAGGTCGACGGCTATGACGAGCTGCTTCGCACCAAGATCAGCGAGACTACGATAGGTGAGCTCCGGTCCGAACTTCAACTTCGCATGGAGGAGAAATTCTGGGGTTACTCGGGTGGCAAGCCGCTGTGGCAACTCCGTTTGTCGATTGGACAGGACCATCGTGCAAGACCTTCTGAAGTGGCACGCGTCAAGTACACATTGCGAGCCATTGATTCCAAGAACCCCTATGTGCCCTTCGAGTCCGCCGAACCCAGGGGCACCTTTGGTTGCCGAATGAGCAAGCCTTGTATCGTGATCGCCGACGTGACCTTCAAAGACAAGTCAACCGCTCGCCTCGAAGGTTTCGCCCCTGCCGCAGCCCTGCGCCATCCTCAAAGCGTCTACCTCAGAGACATCTATGACACACGCAGTGTGTCGTTCAGGAACAAGCGCATGCTCATCGTCGACTCTTGGGAACGCGAACGGCCTAATATCGACAAAGTAAAGTGGGACACTGACAGGGACTATTTCGACCTGGTGCATGAATTCTCCAGCGGGACCCCCCGAGTCATCCACTACACGCGCATTCCGGACAAGGACGAGAGGATTGACATCACAGTGACGATGAAGGACAAGTCAACGCGCCACTGGAACATCGCTTACAACAAGAAACCCACTAACTTGACTTGGGATCTACGAAGCCGCTATTGGGGTAAGGGCCAATGGCAATTGGACGCTCAAGTAGCCGGAGATTGGTTTGAGATCTCACGCCTCTCCAAGGGATTCTCCGCCAGTGGCAAGAAGGCTGGAAAGATCAAGTTTGAACTGGTGGGCTCATGGCCCTTGGGAAAGAGACGAGCCTGGGTGAAACCAGCCGTCTATCGAGGACTCCGTGCTCGTGCAGGTGATGAGACCTTGGCACCGAAGACAATCAAGGCTGGCCTCGGTTTGCGCCCTCCTCAGGAAGCGCTCGGTCTGGAGGTCTCGACATCTCCATTCCATCACCAGGAAGCCACGGTCCCTGAGTTCATCATGCGGGTCCGTGGACCAGAAGGCATCATGACAAAGATCGTCAAGGTGGAATACTTGTTCAAGGATAGTCGTGATCGCCATGCGCACGTCGACAGGCGGTGGGGAGAATTCTATGGGGGCTACGAGCACCGCATATGGGTCAATTCCAAACCGCTAGTCACGGCCCTTGTGACAATGGCAAGCGGCGAAAAGATCAAACTCAAGTACAAACCCTAATCCCAACTCAAGCGAATTCCTCGGACATCATCGTTTGAATCAGCGCGAAGCCGTGAGTTTCACTTGGGTTCCCTTCTTGCAAACAAACTCAATGTCCTGGTAGTTTCCCGATTCAAAGCTCGCTCGATATCGGCAGCCTGATTGTAAGTGCCGCGTATCGAGCCAATTGTCGGGTTCGATGCGAACGAGAGGCAAAATGGGCACCATCGGACTCCCAGCAATCTGTGTGATTTCTATCTTCTCACCGAAGGCATCATCGCCTTGAGGAGTCGCAACTTGAACGATGCCGGTCTCGTGCATGAGTGGTCTGAGACGAATGACAAGGTCCTTAACGTCCGTGTCGTCACTCGCGGTCCTATAGTGTCTGCGGAATCCTCCTTGGCCAAGAACCCGGCCTTCCAGAGTGAACCACCGACTGTAGTCGACACCGACGTCGAATCGACCGCTATCATCAGTCATGACGCGGATCGCCTGCGACATTGTGATCGGCTCGCCGTCCGGTAGACCGACAAGACCAAGACCAGAACCCTCAGGGATCACCAAGAGCCCGTCTTTCGGAGCAAAACCCTTCGCGCGCACCAGAAACCTCTGAAAAGGTAGAGGTTTCTGATCGCTTCCCAAGAGGAGTCCAGTGAGTCTTGGTTTGCGATGGAGGGACACCTCAACACGTTTCATCTCTCCGAGCTTGATGGCGATCAATCGACCACCTCCCCGATAGCGGTCGCCAAACATGGCCTCAACAAAATACTCACCCGCGGTTGGCACAAGTATTTCAAGCGACTGATTCAGAGAAGTCGTTGACACCGTCTCGTGAAAGTCCTTGGTTTGGTTCTTTCCATAGAGTCGGCGATAGAAGGAAGGTATGCGCCGTTCGATCGCCAAGGCACGGCCGCTTCTGGTGGATATGCCATTTGGTTTCATGCACGACGAAACACGACAAGACGAAGGTAGATCGAATTGCGCCCCGCCCTTCAGACTGGTGATGATGCGCGCATACTTGCGAATCACGATTCGCAGGGTCAAGAGTTGATCGTCGAGGGAAGGGAGCACGCTGACTTCGTCAATGGGCCACATTTGACCTTCACATTCGACAGAGAAACTGCCGCTGTAGTCTTCAGCTTCAACTGCAGCTATGAGCGCGGGCAGGCCAACATCATCGGCATCATAGGTTTGTGTCCATTGATCGGCGGCAATGGTCTTGGACGTCCGCTTAAGATTCAACCGGCAGTCGGGCAATGTTTTCTTCGAGGCGCGATCGACGACAACGAAGCGAACACGCTGAGCCGTTTCGACTGATTCATCTTGAGTGTTTTGCCCTTGTGGCATGGACCCTTCCTCAACCTGCGGCCGAGGCGGAGTGCCGGCTGCTGAAGAGCTGTCTTCAATGTCCTGCGTGCAACCCGCGCAACTCAGGACGCAAACCATGACTGCGAAATGCATGTGGACCTTCTTCATGTGGTGAGCCCTTGTTGTATCCGTCTCCGCAGATCAAGACGACGGCTCTTCTCCGAGGTAACACCGAATTGCTGATCCGATTCCGCGCAATTGCATTTTCATGCAAGAAATGACTAAAGATGCAGTCGGCGCCGACCGAAGGACCAAGAAGAGAGTCTAAGAGCCCCGGTATTAAAGAAGAAGAAACGATGTTCAAAGTACGAGTATGGCCCCTACTGCTGGTTGTTGGTTTCAGCTGTGTGGCCCATGGGCAACTCGATTTTGCCACGTACTTGGATCGCTCGTCCCCCAACGGGCTCTGGGCTGGAGCTTACAACTTCGACAATGATGGCGTCGGAGATCAAGCCTTCCGCAGCCAACAAGGTCAGCCAGCCATGCGCCTTGGCCCCCATGGGACTGAACAGACCATATTCACATACCTCAACTCTTCGAATGATCTCTATGTATTCCTCGACGACGACGGCGATGGTGACACCGATGTCATCGTTGCCAGAAAGCCTCACCTGTCACCCACGGGCGGGATCAAGAGAATAGAATGCAACGGTGATGGCACGTTTGCCCCCAGCGGACCCTTAGGGACAGAATCCGCAAAGATCACGAAGTTTCTCACTTTTGACGCCGACGGCGACGTGGATCTCGCGACACCAAACTACCTCTATGTGAATGACAGCACCGGATTCCTGACAGAAATGGCCCTGCCCCTGGCGGGACTGATCCCTGTTGATAGTGGTGATGTCGACAACGACGGTGACCTTGATCTGCTGTGCGCTGGGGTCCGTACCGGTGGCAATTATGTAGTTGTCCTGCGCAAACAAACAGGGGCCCTCGCGTACACGACTGAAGTTATTTTCGGCGCACCCAGTTCCAGCGCCGCTGATTGGAGCCTCACACGCCCGACCTTGCAAGACCTAGACGGTGATGGCGACTTAGATGTCTTGACACTCACCAAGTCAGCGACGGCGAATAGTGCCGATCTGCTTATCTGGGAAAACACCGGGCCAACCCCAGGAGGTTTTACCCAGACGTTCATTCTCACTGTGCCCTTCGCTGACTTCATGGTGAACCGCGTCAAACCAGAGGTTTTGGACTTTGATGACGATGGGATTATAGACATCCGAGTCGGGGAATTGCGCCTCAAGGGAACGGGAGCCAACGCCCTCAGCGGTTTTCAATTCGTGGCACCGATCCCGTTTCAATTCGGCCCCAGCGTGCCCACTTTTGATTTTGACCGTTTGCTAGACTTAGACTTGGACGGTGACTTCGATCTCTTGGGCGACCGAATCAGTCGCAATGAAGCTCATTCAGCTACAACCGTGGGGAGATACCTGGAATATGGACTCGCCACTCAAGGCTCCGGCGGATTTCGGCCTGTTCTCAGTGCTCAAGGCCCATTTGTCACCGGCTCCTCAACCGCAAAACTGAGGATTTCTCGGGGCGTAGGCCAGACGGGGGGAACCTTCGCTCTCGGCACGCAGCGCCTCAATCTCTTGAACTTTTACGGACCAGAGCTCCACCTCTACGTCGGTGGCGTCTTTAGCACGTCGCCTATTACCTTAGGTGGCAACCTCATGGAATCCGGCGCCGGATTCTTAGATCTTCCATTCACGATTCCACCATTTCTAGCCGGAGCAACATACTACATGCAAGTTGGCCTCGTGGACCCGAACGGTTCCCTGGGTTTCACGGCGACGAATGGTCTGGAGTTGCAGTTCGGTCAGTAGACTGAAAGGAATTGAGGCAAGAGACATGAAACACAGAGAATCTTGTTGGGCTCGACTCTTGTGGTCTTGACCAAACTTAGAGCTCGCTCGAAAAGGGATTAGTATGACTAGCAAATGGTTGAAAGAGAGCTTACGCCTCATCCAAGAAGATGAACTCAGCCGGATCTTGGACAACCCAAGTCTGGCACCACTTGTGGGAAGTGCGCTCGCCGCAACGGGAAGAGGTGTTCCGAATTTCGATTCCCTCTTGGCCATACCTTCGGAAACAACAATTGATGAAAGAGCACTTCTTCGAGCCTTCTTCGAGAAGATGTGGTCTGGGAGGGGCCATGTCTTGGAGATCGGGCCATTCATGGGCGGGACGACCAGGGCTATCGCGACTGGAATGATGGCCAATCCCAATCGCTCCGGCGACTCCAAACTCTGTACTTTTGATCGATTCGGCCACTACAAGGCCGACGACGGTTTGTATGACTTTGCCTATTCTCTCGTCGAAACAGGACAACTCCAAGAAGATGAGTTACGTCGTCTGTGTCAGGGCGGGAGTTTTCTCGATCTCTTTCACGCTATCCATGACGACACGGACTACGGCGACCTCATTGTGACCACAGCAGGCGAACTCCGTGATGCACCGGCTGCCGTCGTGCAGGGAGACACCTTGGAATTGCCCGAGGGATTCGTCTGCGATGCCGTGTTTATCGATGGATGCAAGAGCTGGTACGGCACAAAAGAATTCGCCATGAACGTTCTTCCTCACCTGAACCCCGGCTGTCCTCTCATCTTCCAGGACTATGGCTGGCACACGACTTTCTGGGTCTCGGCTCTCATCCACCTCATTCCAAACGCATTCGAACTCTTTGCTAACATCGACATGACCTATGCTTTCCGGCTTACCCGTCCTCTGACTGTCGATGAAGTCGATCGCTGCTTCCCTGACTCTGTCGAAGACATGGGGATCAACAGGACCATTGGCCTCTTTACAGAAACCGAACGGCTGGCTGTCGAGCGATCTGATGTCCGCGGCATCGTTTCCAGTAGGCTTCATTTGGCTGCCGGTCTGGCCTACCTCGGGTCCACCGCCGATTGTATCGGGATCTTGGACACAATGTTGGCCAATCCCGTCTACAGGCAATTTCACGGACAAATAGGCGTCGCACGGCGACAACCGACGTATCGCCCGGATGGGGGCATCTTTCTGTCGGAGCCGATCGTCGAGAAGAATGATCTGCCACTGACGGCACCGGTATAGAAGAGAGTTGGCTCAAGTCAGCTCGGTGCCAGGCCGATAATTATGCAACGACATGGGCGGATCAGTCCAGGTTCGAAGGAACAGATTCGCATTGAAAGCGAAGTGATTGCCGATGATACCAAAGCCCGAAGCCACTGAACTCAGCCGCGACCGCATCTTGGGAATTTCCCTCTGCCTCGAGGGGGCGTCCTTAAGGATTGAGTGTGCTGCGTGCAAAGAGGTGTTCGATTCGCTTCAATCGACCATGGGCGGCGTACCGATGGGAGACCATGTATGTCCTCAATGCAAACATCGCCACACATCCGACCCCCAATCCTACAACACTATCTTGACCGCCTACTTCGAGGATTGCACAACTTCTCGTGCTGCGGCTTTTAACGCCGAAGCCATGAGAGTAGCCACGTCGTGGCACCAATCTGAGCCTTGGAGGTCGACACTCGAATATAAGGGCATCGACTTGGGCTCACCCACAGAGCGCGAAATTGTCAGCTACTTTAATTGCGCCTTCATCGTTCGCAAGCCAGGGTCCAAACGATGACGAAACACGTACTCTACTTCGAAGTCAGCAATCCGGGATTTCGGCCAGCGATTCTGGCGCTCGCTCAAAATGACGTCTTTTCCCATGTCACTGATCCTGGTCTCGCTGAATACTTGCGCGGTCAGGGGCAGGCCTGCGAACTCTGGGGGGAAGGACTAGGACCGCGAGTCGGCCAAGAAATCGAAGCGGGCTCTGCCGAGATGATCGACAGGATCACGACAACCCTCAGAAGCCCGCAGCGAAACAACGGATTCATGGTCCCGAGACCTGAACAATTCCTCCATGAACACGGAGCTGGATTCATCAAACGATTGGCGGAGATGGCCTGTAGCCAGATCGCCGTCATCGAAATATTTAGAGACCTAT
>JAJRYU010000755.1 GCA_024275615.1 Planctomycetota bacterium | reverse complement strand
GCCCGCAACTGGTCGCTGCTTTTGTAGTAATCCAAATGGTCGTCACCGACATTGGTAATGACACCATGAACGGGCTCAAGCTCAAGGAAAGAGCGATTGAATTCGCAGGCTTCTACCACCATCGGTCCGCCGTCACCCATGACGGCATTGCCACCCAATTGAGGTACGAGACCGCCGATAACGGCGGCCGGGTTTTTGTGAGCACATTGGAGTATCCAGGTGAGCATGGCCGCTGTGGTCGTCTTGCCATGAGTTCCGGCGACTGCCGTAGTCTCCCAGATTCTTGTCACCCGCCCAAGCGCTTCAGCATAGGTCAGCACCGGGATGCCTCTACGATTGGCCTCCTCGATCTCCGGGTTGCCTTCGGCGATCGCCGCCGTCTTGACTAGACACTGCACGTCGTCGTCTAAATGAGCTTCGGAGTGCCCTTTGTGCACAACGATGCCGCTTGCGGCCAAACGGGGCAAGAGCTCACCAGCTCCCGCGTCCGATCCACTCACCACGGATCCGGTCTTTTGCAAGACCTGTGCCAAGGCCGACATGCCAATTCCACCGATGCCAACGAGATGTACTTTTTCGTGAGCAAATGGCGGCGCAGATTTCATACCACATTAGACCACACCGGGAAGACGCAAGAACGTGCTGCCCGTAGCCATTACTGTCAATTAGAGCTCGGTGTGTTCGCCAAGGCGGAATCAGACCAACTTTGGCAGTGGCTCGGTTCCTTCATCGACAGTATCATCTCTGGACCAAGTGAGTAGCTAGGCAGGCGCGTGGTCAGACAGATGGGCAACACGAAGCCGTCACGGCATTCGTATCACCATCCCCTCGCGCAAACTCTCCGGCCGACGCAACTGATTCCGATTGGCAACGAAGATCTTCTTCCAGTCGCTAGCCCGCCCATAGTGTGCGCGCGCGATCCCGGAGAGCGTCTCGTTTCGGAGCACGCGATGTTGCTGGGGCTTAGCAGGCCGCTCACCTCGCACTTCAGGCTTGACTAATCGCATCCCATTTTTCGGCGCAAGGGGGATCTTCACCTGTTGCCCCAACTGTAGATTGCGGGGCTGCAATTCGGGATTGGCCCTGACGAGAATCGGATAGAGATTGGCGTCCCCCAGTTCCCGTTTAGCTATACGCGAAAAGTTATCCCGGTTTTTGACTTTGACAAACCGAAACTCTGGTTCCTCTTCCGGAACATCGACTGGCTCGACTTGGTCTTCGTCAATGACGTCAGATTTTGGTTCTGGTCTATCTTTTGATGCCAGCTTTGCATCGCGAAACTTCCGGGCGATTTCCCGACTGCGGTCACTCGCCCCATCATCGACAGTTGACCTTTGCTCTCGATTCGAAAGACCGATGCCAAAGAGGATCGCCAAAATGACGACACAAACCAGAGCTGCTTTTTTTTCGATACCCATGTGCTTGTCCTTAGAAAAAAAGTGGGGGCCAACGTCGGGAAGAGAGGAAATCGGCCTGTGCATGACATCTCTTGATGTCGACCGACTTAAGCTTCATTCGTTTGCGACTAGACGACGGGCGGGATAGTGACCTCGACGTCGGCTCCCAATTTTGTCTCCAATTCAAAATGTCATTCCAAATCCAGGCCGGGAACACGCAGCCCCGACTCTTCGATATCTTCTTCTTCAATGTCTTCGTCCACGGGTTCAGATCCCTCATGTCCTTGAGCGGCGATGTTCCACAATGTGCCAACGGCGACGCCTAAGACGAGAAGGGACGAACCACCATAGGAAACGAAAGGAAGACCAATGCCTTTAGGGGGAACTAAGCCGGTGACAACAGCCATATTGATGCCCGCTTGAAACACGATGGTGAATGTCAAACCAAAAGCCATCAAGAAACCGGCTCGATCTGGAGCTCGAAGTGCGATCTTGAGTCCATGCCAAAAGAACATTAAGAAAAGGGCAATCACTGAAATTGACCCAAGGAATCCGAGCTGCTCCCCCACGGATGCGAAAACGAAGTCAGATTCAACAAAAGGCAAGAAACGCAGCTGTACCCGACCGTGGCCAATTCCTGTCCCCAATGTGCCGCCATTCCCCATGGCATTGATCGCCGAACGCACTTGGGGATGGAGCCCTTTCGTCAGGGTGTCCAAACGCTCGCCTATATGGCTGTACTTCTGCAACATGATAAACACAAATGGGGGCAATGCGAGGCAAGCGGAGCCGACGATATGACGCAATTTCATGCCACCGAGAAAGAGAACGATAAACCCGATCACCATGAGGAACATGCTGGTGCCAAAGTCTGGTTCCTTGGCAACCAAGACAACAGTCAATCCCAGACAAGCAGCCGCCGGGAGAAATCCTTGGCGAAGGTCATGGATCACGCGAGCCCGCACACTGGCATAATGAGCGCAAAAGAGAATGACAGTAAACTTGGCGAGCTCTGATACCTGTAAACTGTAGAAGCCAAGCTTAATCCAACGTCGCGCGCCGTTCTTGTCGGTGCCAATGAGGAGCACAAGAATCAAACCGATCCATGTGGCAACAAGAAGCCGCGGCGCCAATGCGATCACCTGCCGGTAATCGACTCGCGCGACCAAGAAACAAACTGTTGCAGAGATGAGCAAAGCAAAACTCTGCTTGATGAACGACGTTGACAAGACCTGGCCATCTTCCATGGCGCGCACCAAGGTGGCAGACAGCACATTCAAAAGCCCGAGCAGCGCCAAGAGAAAAGCTATAACGGCAATGAAAATGCCACTTTGTTTGGCCGAGAGTCCACGACGTAAGAGGGTTGCCATTAGCCATCCTCCTCGAACAACTGCTCAAGACCAATTCCCCTGGAACCTTTGAGCAGAATGAGATCGGCGGGACGCAGGTGATTTTCCAACCAAAGACGAGCTTGGCTTAAACCCTCGACCCAACCACTGGCCTCAGAATCCAGGCAAAAAGCGTCGTAGGCATGGCGCATTTCCTTGCCGACGAACAAGAACAAGTCGATCCCACTTTCTGAGCATTTTGCACCCAGCTCTTGGTGGTGGCGCCTACTTTCACTGCCCAATTCAAGCATGTCTCCCAAAACAGCCACCCGCCGGCGGTCGTTGGTGAAACCTGCCAAGACGTTAATGGCGGCAGACATGGATGTTGGGTTAGCATTGTAGCAATCATAAATGACCCGCCTGCCATTGACGCGACGCTCCTCCATGCGCATTGGCGAAGACTTGATGAGCGCGAACGCCTCTGCAATCTCACTCTCCGTCATGCCGAGCTTCTTAGCACAAATGGCAACAGCCAAGAGGTTCTGGAAATTGTGTCGGCCGAGAAGACTGGACGCCAATCGCGGACCGTCTTTCGAGAGACGAAAAGAGATTCCTCCGTCGTGCCATTGGTGGTCAAACGCTTGGTGGTCGACACCTGCGGAACTGCCATAAGTTTTGACGCAAGGTCCGCCAACGATGTCGCGTTGTGCTTGGACAGCGCCAGCAAGCAGTTCATCATCACCATTCAAGAAGAGTACATCCTCACTTCCCATGCTCTGAGCAATGGAGAGCTTTTCTGCCAGCACGCCTTCGACCGACCCCAGCCCCTCAAGATGACTCGCACCAATGGAGGTTATGACCGCCAATCTGGGGACGGCAACATCACTCAGACGAGCAATCTCCCCGGGGGCACTGCTGCCAATCTCAAGCACAAGGATCTCCGTGTCACTTTCGGCTCGAGCCACTGTGAGCGGCAGACCAACACGGTTATTGAATGACCCTTCCGCTACGACACATTTGAATTTTTGGCTCAAGACCACACCCAGCGCATCCTTGGTTGTTGTCTTTCCGTTGCTTCCTGTAATGCCCACGACTGGAATCTTGAGTCGTCGTCGCAAGGACTTTGCAAACTCCATGAGGGCTCGCCCGGCATCTTCGACGACAACAAGAGGTCCGCCACTTTCCCTGGGATTGTGAGTGACAGCCGCGCAAGCTCCACCCCGAAACGCTTCAGGTAAAAAGTCACTGCCTTGAAAGTTCGCTCCGTCAAGAGCAAAGAAGAGATCGCCGCTTTTGATTCGGCGCGTATCTGTAGCCACGCCGGTCACAGCGACATGGGCACCTGAGGGAATCAGTGTCCCACCCAGGAGCGAAGCGATTTCTGAGAGCGATGTTGAAATCATGGGGCTTTCCCCTGTTTGCCATCGCGCCATGCGATCCAATCATCCACAACTGCCCTGTCGCTGTGGGCGACAATCTGCTCGCCAATGACTTGGCACTTCTCGTGCCCCTTACCCGCCAAGAGTACGACATCACCAGACTGCGCCACTTCCAAAACGTGCAGAATCGCCTCGCGACGATCTGGCAGGTATGTGACGCACTGCGGCTCATCCATCCCAGCCTTGATGTCCATGACAATCTTGTCCGGATTCTCTTGGCGGGGATTGTCATCAGTGAGAAACACCATGTCGCTCAGATACTCAGCGATACGTCCCATTTCTGGCCGCTTGCCTTTGTCCTTGGCGCCACCGCAGCCAAACAGGACCAAAAGACGTCCCCTCGTCAACGCACGCAGAGTCCCTAACGTGCTTTCGAAGGCGTCTGGTGAATGGGCATAATCAATCAAGACATCAAAATCGACGTTTAAGTCGAGGACTTCAAAACGTCCTTCGATGTGCGCAAGAGCTTCGACACCTTGGGCTACAGCGCTCAAAGGAACACCTAAGGCATGGACAGAAGCACAGGCGAGGAGAATATTGGCGGCATTGTGGGCACCAACAATCCGCGTGGTGCAACAAATGGATTCATCAGCCACCCTGATCTTCATTTTCATGCCGGTTAGATCCATGGAGATGATCTCGCCGCGGACCTCTGCTGGCTTTCCAGACAAGGAATAGCGCAACGCCTTGCAGCCGATTGGCACAAGCGCTTGCAGTTTTTCACATTCAGGTGCGTCAGCATTCAAAACCGCACTCCCCCCGGAACAGAGGTGCTCAAGGAGACGGCTTTTGGTTTGGTGGTAGGCTTCGACCGTCTGGTGATAGTCCAAGTGATCTCTGGCCATCGTCGTGAAGGCAGCCACGGTGAGTCCTTTGCCATGAAGTCGATCTTGGTCCAAGGCGTGAGAGGAAACCTCTAAAGCCACCGAGTCCAAACCCGATTCTCGCATTTCACGCAACAGTGGATAGAGATCCTCCGGCGACGGTGTTGTCATCTTGGCCTCTTCTTGCCGAACGCCAACATGATTACCAATCGTACCAATAAGCCCCGGCAACCTTCCCGCGGACTTCAGCATCTGCTCAATCATCATGGTTGAGGTTGTCTTGCCGTTAGTCCCGGTAACACCAATGACATCCAACTCGGCCATAGGAAAACCAGCGTGGGCAGCGCAGAGTCTGGCGTAGTCTTTACGGGGGTTGTCAATTTTCACAAATGACAGCCCGCCCATTTCTCTTGGTCTTCGCTTGGCGGCGATGGCGCAAGCGCCCTTGCTGATGGCATCAGCCACGAACTCGCCACCATCCAGTGATCTGCCCTCAATCACAACAAATAGGGAATCAGCGATAACACGGCGAGAATCGCAGGTTACCGATTCTACGACTGGAGTTTCCCCACAAAGCTCAGGCATCGATGCCATTTGCAAAAGCTCGTCGAGATTCATCTCCACTCCAGAATCAACGGCTAAATCCATTACTGTGAGTTCAATAATCCATGAACCAATCAATGACACTGCGCAAAGCAGCGCCCATCGTGCCCCTTGTACCGCACCGAGGTGTGGTGGCCTGAGATCTTGAAGGTCCTTTCAAACGAGCGGCGCTCGAATTCAGCCACAATGCTGTCATGCTGTTCCTCATCTATTTCCCTCCAATTTCCCGATCCGGAGTCACATTCAAATGCGTTAACGCTTGCTCAAGAATCTCTCTCAATGCGTGCCCAGCAGTTTGGCCGCCGGTGACAACCTTGCCTCTCACGTCGTAGAGACCGACGTAGACTGTAATCCTGGGATTCGCCACAGGGGCGATGGCGATCATCGATGAGTTGAATGAACGAGTTGGACTTCCCATGCGTCGAGCGGTGCCAGTCTTGGCGCCGACTCTCCAAGGAAGGTTCTTGAGAACCTTACCTGTCCCCTCCTCTACGGCACGCTCCAGAATATCGAGGCTATCATCCGCCACGCCCTCCTCTAGCAAGCGCTTGCTGCACAGCTTGTTGGGAAAGACGTCTTCATCTCGACTGACACTGCTGACAAGCCGAGGTTCATGGTAGATGCCGCCTGTTGCCAAGATGTTGAAGATTCCTGTCAATTGCAAAGGAGAGAGGGACATGGCGTGGCCAAACGATGCCGAAACGCCAGGATAGATAGGCCGTTTATTGTTGAGTTTAGGCATCTTGCTTCGAGTGACGGCGGGCATACGCACCCTAAGCTGTTCATTGAAACCCAATTCATCGAAAGCCGCCAACAAGCGGCTATAGCCCATTTTCTCGAAGCCAATCATAGCCATACCGATGTTTGAACTTTGGATGACGATTTCTTCAACACTCAAGACACCATGGGGGTGGCTATCGTGGAGTAATCTTGAATGGTACTGTGTGCGAAAAACCCGGGCACCGTTGTTGGTATCAAAACGGTCCAACCAACCGACGATCCCAGCCTCGATGGCCTTCGCCACCAAAAGAGGTTTGATAGTTGAGCCTGGTACATAGATGTCGGAGAACGGACGACAGCGGAAGCCAGCAGCGTGGGGAAGTTTTTGCTGTATGGCCTCCATTGAGACTTCGGGAAAACTCCGGGCCGCAAGTATTTCACCAGTGTTGCTGTCAAGGATGACCGCAGCACCCGTCTTGCAAGCGAATTGCTTGCATACTTTTATCAAGGCGTCCCCGGTGATTTTCTGCAAATCAACGTCAATCGTCAGGTGAACGTCGTAGCCAGCTTCCGGCAGTTCTGACCAGGACTCAGTGAGTTCCAGCTCACGCCCGTGGCCGTCTTTTTCGCAGGTAAACCGTCCCTCGTGTGAGGCCAGAAGTTCATTCATCCGTCTTTCAATGCCAGCCTGCCCGAAAACGGCATCACCCGATTTTTCGTTTTGCCCGACGAAGCCAACGACTTCAGCGACATCGCTGCCATAGGGATAGCGCCGCGTCTTTTCGGCAACGAAACCGAAATTGACGATGCGGAGTTTCTTCATGACACTCTGGATGTGGTGGCGCTGAAAGGGCGTTATTCCTTTGACCAGGAAAATGCCTCGTTTGCTGACTATCCTTGATTCGCCATTGGGCAGTATCTTCTTGTAGGTTCCGTTCTTTGCTTTCTCAAGCATCGCCAAGACTGAGTGCTCAACGTCAAGATCGTTAAGCACGCCGGAAAGGATGTGAATTCTCTGCTGAATGGTAAGAGGCTTGTCACCTCTTGTGCGCGGTCGATGTCCGGGATACATGTCGAGCTGTAGTCGATACGTATCGAAACCAACGGCCAAGAGCTTTTCATTGCGGTCAAAGATACTGCCCCGAGCGGGTCTCTCAAAGGCCGCTGAACCGATGAGATAGCGCGATCGCGTTTGGTAGTTTTTTTGGATTTCGGAAAGTCGGTCGGACTCGGTGACTTGGACATGGTAGAGACGAGCAGCCAAGAGGGCGTACATCGCGCATAAGAGCAGCGAGATGCGGATGACCTGTTTGGACCGGCCGGTTGGCATTTTCTACCTCGTGTCAATCGGCTCCTCGAGCCGCCCTTTTTTCTTTGGGCACAATGACGATCTTGGCGACATTGCGTTTCAGATCATCAAGTCCCAGCTTCTTCGCTGTAGCTTCAAGCCTCTCGGGGCGCTTCCGGGAAGCGAGATCAGCCAGCCTTATTTGGATCCGGTTCTGCATTTCTGCGTTTTCGCCTCGAAGCTGGCGAACCGCATAGGCCTCGACAATAATCGCTGACTCCAGCCAAATCGTGTAGGCAAGAATCCCAAAAACAGACAAGACCGCGAGCACAAAAACGCTGACTCTCATGCAATCGCTTCCCCCTTCTCGAATGCGCGTAACCTTGCACTTCGGCTCCTTGGATTGCGCGTCAGTTCCTCACGACCAGGCATAACCGGTTTCTTCGTCAATACGGTCCCTAAACCGTCACTCGCAGCTTGGCGCATCGCTCGTTTCACGATTCTGTCTTCCAATGAATGAAAGCAAATCACAACAAGGCGGCGATTGGGCCGCAGTTTCTCCAACAAGATCGGCAGGATCCGGCTAAGAGCATCCAACTCGCCATTAATGGCTATTCGCAGCGCTTGGAACACCCGGGTTGCTGGGTGGATTGATTTCCCACCACTCCCAGCAACGCTGCGAACAAGTTCGGCAAGTTCTTTCGTTGTTGTGAGCCGGATCCTCCGTCTCACTTCGACAATTTTCGATGCGATCACTCGGGCGCGAGGTTCTTCTCCGTATTCTCGAAAGACCCGTTCCAGCTCTTCGGCACTGGAATTGGCCAAGAATGTCTCGGCCGACACCCGAATCGTGGGTGACATGCGCATGTCCAAAGGACCGGGATTCGAAAACGAAAAACCGCGAGCGGCATCGTCGATTTGCATCGACGACACTCCGATATCTAGGAGGGCACCATCCAGGGCACTCCAGTTGTGTTCATCAAGACACTTTTGCGCATCAGCAAAGTTGGCTGTGACCAAGGTCACCTGGTCGCTGTATTCGGCCAACCTCTTGGTGGCGATCTCAAGCGCAACGGGGTCTCGGTCAAATGCTATCAAGCGTCCATCTGGGCCGATTGCATCAAGAATTCGCAAACTGTGTCCGCCGGCACCCAAGGTGAGATCACACACGTGGTCGCCGGGTCTTAGAGCAAGGAACTGAAGGGCTTCATCGGCAAGGACCGACACATGCCCAAGATCCTCACTCATGGTCCTCGCCGCTTCGTTCTCTGCGGCGTTTGATCATCTCGCTGATGAGCTCGTTCGTAGCTTCCAGCTTTTTCTTGAAATCGTCGCCAAACGTGGTGCCAAGCCCCTGGTGCGCCTCAGCCTCCCAGATTTCCACACGTTCCCGAGAGCCAATCAAAACAACTTCGTCTTTTGGCTTGATCCCGAGCATCTTCAAGAGGAAGCTGGGTATTGTCACACGGTTTGACTTGTCCGTTGTGACCAAGACAAAAGATCCATTGAGCATGCTCCGAAGACGACGGTCGCCTTCGGTCTGCCCCAATACGGACTCAATCGTATCGAGATAGATTTCATGCTGTTCTTCGGTGTGCAAATAGAGACATGGCTCCATCGGACAACCGACGTAGAGGTCGACCGGCCGGTGCGTGGACTCTTGGCCAGGGAGAGCTGCCGGCGCGCCCGCGCCTTCGCGCACGCGGGCAGGGATGGCAAGTCTCCCCTTCATATCCAACGTCAGTGTGTTGGACAGGCGGCCCAGCAACATCGAACATTCACTCCTCAAACTGGCACTCGCTTACGCGGGCACCGCGACCAGCAGGCCAAGATCTTGCTCTCACACAAGACCAAGGCTCGCCTTGTCGTGACCGGCCCTCCAGCCAGTCCTACACGGGTGTTGAAGAATCGGAGGCCTTCATCGCTCCGCCAACCGAAGTTGGTCTTGGGAGTCGGCACCACACCGACGGCCCAGTCTTTCCTCAAACTTGGATGGAACCACCACAGCCCATCCGATTTCCCGAGTCTCAGAGACGTCAGAGCCTTCAAGGCCCATCTTTCCCCACCAACCTGCATGAAAGTACTCTCAACCCCACCACCTGTAAAGCGAAGAGTTGGCAGTACTTGCAAACAAACGGATGAGAACCCAGATAGTCGGGTCGAGATATTGTTCAACCCCAAGATCCTGGGGTTGCTATCAGAATTGATACCTCAAGAATCTCAAATTTCTTGCTATTTACCGCCTCGGTGATCCTCTGAAATCTCCACGCTCGGGCTCAGAATTGGTCAAGAAGGGACTGACGCCGTAAGATTCTGCCATGCTGAACATCGTCGATGACAATAAGAACCCCGCCTTGGGAGCCATTCTGGCCGACCTCAGGCACAAAACCCGCCAGCTGGACCGCCGTCAATTCAGGCGCAACATGAACCTGGTAGGTACCCTCTTGGCCTACGAGATTGCTCGAGGCTTGG
>JAJRYU010000754.1 GCA_024275615.1 Planctomycetota bacterium | reverse complement strand
GGCATCCTGGCACTTCAAGCGATCGCTTCACAAGTGCCTGGCACCATAAGCGCAAGAGAAATCGGTGAGCTTACCCAACCTCTTGAAAACGAGTACTTGAAGTCATCTTCAGGGAAGCTCTACTTCATCGAGATCATGCCCACCAAAGACTACGGCACTCTAGCGGTCATCGCCAAACCACTGGCCTTTATTCGCGAAGCTCTTGCCCAGATGGGCCAGAGGTACCCAAACATTGACATGGGGATCACTGGCAAACCTGTTTTGCAAGCCGATGAAATGGCCACCACTGACAGCGATATGACTCAGTCGTCGATAGTTGCCATCATCCTGGTGGCGCTCTTGTTCATGTTGGTCATCGGCGGAATCCGCCGGCCACTACTTGCGGTCTTGTCTCTCCTCATTGCCATCGCCTGGACGTTCGGCTTGACAACATTGGTCATTGGCCAGCTCAATCTCCTCAGCGTTGTCTTCACTTTGATTTTGGTCGGCATTGGTATTGACTTTGGTGTACACATCGTCGCCCGATTCAAAGAAGAACGCAATTCGAAACCGCTGGCACAAGCCCTTGAAATAGCGCTTGTCACCTCGGGAAAGGGCAATATCACCGGAGCGGCCACCTCAAGTCTTGCTTTCTTCATGGCGCTCTTGACCGACTTTCGCGGTTTGCAAGAGCTTGGTTTTATCGGCGGGACAGGGCTTCTTCTTTGCTTAGTCTCGATGACGCTGGTTTTGCCAGCCCTTCTCGTTCTCTTTGATCGTCAGCCGAAACCGCTGGCGGCCCCGCCAACACAAGAACCTCCGCCCCCAAGGTTCAACATGAGACTTCGTTTGATCTTGATCCCTGTGGCCGTGGCGACAGTCTTCTTGGTCCCACACGTTTTTGATTTGAGATTCAACGGCAACGTTCTTGAGCTTCAGGCTACAGGCTTGGACTCAATCAAGTGGGAACATCGTGTCTTAGAGGATTCCTCCGCTGCGTCTTGGTTCGGTGCCATTGTTGTGGACAATATGGAGGAAGTTGAAGCCGTTGTCGCCCGTGCCAAAAAAGAAGAGACCATCGGCTCAACTTTTTCGATTCTGGACATCGTCAAACCGAAAACGAAATTCCGCGAGCACTGTTTTGAGACTCTGCGCACCAAGGGGAAAACCTCCCCAGACCTTCCAAGAACAAAGGAGAAATGGGGCAAGGTCGAACTCTTGGCGGCGGCAAGAGCGGTGGGCCGTTTGGAGTCCTTGGCGAAAGCGACCAAGCCCGACGAAGCGAAACGTCTCACAGACCTTGCCACTGCTCTGCGCCGATTGGCCAAGACTCTGTCGATAAAAGAACGCGCCGCAGACATGAAAGCCGCTATCGAGATGAAGATAGATCGGCTCGCCAACACCTTGAATCTCATGATGGCGGGATTGGAAGTTGATCTACGCGACGCCCTACCCAAGGGGATACGACATCGATTGATGGCACCTTCCGGGCGTTTTCTTGTCGCGCTTCACCCCAAAGAGGACGTTTGGGAGATTGCCGCGATGCGAAGATATGTCTCAGCTATGCGGCGTGTCGACCCCACCGTCACCGGCGTGCCTATCACCCACCTCATGTCCATCCACGACATGAAGACTGGCTTTGCGAAAGCCGCTCTTTATGCTCTCTTGGCAGTCTTGGTCTTGGTGTTTTTGGACTTCAAGAGTTTTCGGGCCTCTTTCCTTGCCATCTTGCCCCTACTCATCGGCGCTTTGTGGCTTGCCATTGCCATGAGTCTCTTAGACCTTGATTTCAACTTGGCGAACTTCTTTGCTGTGCCCATTCTTATTGGCTTGGGAGTTGACAATGGCATTCATTTGGTCCACCGCTGGCAAGAAGCTCCGGGCGAAATGCGCGAATTCGGCTCGACGCAAAAAGGCATCCTCCTTACCTCTCTCACTTCTATGGTCGGGTTCGGCTGCCTGGCTTTTGCCACCCACCGTGGCCTCATGAGTTTAGGACTGGTCATGGCCTTAGG
>JAJRYU010000753.1 GCA_024275615.1 Planctomycetota bacterium | reverse complement strand
TGGTCGTGAAGAATTGCACCTGAAGAACATTTTTGCCGAGGCAGTCGTCGAGAACATCGCCTCCAATCGCATCCTCCAAAAACTGGGATTCAAGTTGGTAAAACAACTCCAAAGCGAAGGAGAACTGGTGAATCGCTACGAGGAACCGGGATACACCCCTTAGACAAGATGATTGGGCCCCCGCAACAATAAGTTCTTGCTTGGGTCATCAGATAAGGCCGCTTCCGCCAATACTCAGTCTGTGATGACTCACGCCATCAGCGCGTTCTGCCAAACCAGCCCGAACCGAATCAAAGCGATTTTTCGTCCCGCATGGCCTCTTCAAATGTGGGAATGAGAGCTTTTTTCATTTTTTGCTTCCGCTTGTGCTGCGCCAAAGGATTCCAAGTTGAGCGCCACCTACGGCGCCCAAAGAAACCCCGAAGGAGTCCACAAGATGACACGCAAACTCACAACAATCATCGCTCTCATGGCAGCTCTTTGCCTCACCGCGCACGCGCAAGTCGCTCATGTCTTGGAGGTTGGAGCTCCGGGGGCTGCCCAAGACGTCTATTTGCCTTCAGCAGCCTATCCCACCGGCGGAGCCACGTTTTTCGGCGTCGAACCTCTCCCAGCTTCCGGCATCCTTGCCCCAGCCCTCAGAAGTGGCGGTATGACAATCAACCAAGTCACAAGCACCGTCTACTCATCCGATGGCGTGATTATCACCTTTGATTACAACCCTCTCTACGCGCCATTCACCCCACCACCCCCCTTGCCCTTGCCAGCACTCGCACCAGCTCTGATGACTTCAGGGCCCATTACGGGGTTAGCTCTTGATACCACAACCGGCATTCTCTGGATGACCGATGGGCTCAGCTTCGGCGGCTTCACGCCTCTGCCCCCTTTCGTTTCGGTCACCCCCATTATCCCTATTACCTTTACCGTTCCCGGCACGGCTGGCCTGACTGGGCTCGACATCGACAGCGTGAGTGGCACTCTCTGGGGCTGCGACTTCATCGGCAATGTCTACAACTTCACGACGGCAGGAATCGGCGTGGGACCTCAGCCCGTTGCCACAGTTCCTCTACCCGCAACATCAGCCGGTTTGGGGGGTCTCTGCATCAATCGCACCAATGGCCCACCTGCAGTTCCGAAGCCCTTCTGCTCAACACAGACAATTGGCTACCGCATCTGTGTTACTGATGGTCCCTCAATCTACGACGGACTGATCGTCGCGAACCCAGCGATACCCAACACCTTTACCTCCGGCACTCCAGCTCGTGGTCTGGCATTCAGCAGTGACTTCCAAATCATGCCCGGCGCTGTCTTCTGTCCTTCAACTTTCACTTTTCCCAAAATCGGCCTGTCGAAGGCTGCCCACAATGGCACCGGTGGTGCCAACGCATTTCGCCTCATTGGCGGTCCACCACTGACCACGGCTCTCCTGCTCTATGATTTCTGTCCCATTCCCGGAGGTCTCTTTATCCCAGCATCGGGAGAGACCTTGTGGATCAACCCACTCAGCAGCACTTTTGGCTTCGGCACCTTCGTCACAGACCCCTTTGGCGACGTCGTCGTGCCCATCGGGTTCAGCTTCGCCTTGGCGGGCATTCAATACAGTATGCAATGGGCCATCTTCGACGTCCTTGCCCCCCTTGGCTATTGCCTCAGCGATGGCATGACCTGGACGATTGGTGATCAATAGCCAAGCAACGACGGAAGTGCGAAGAGTCTTCATGCACCCCCACGAGAAAAAGGGCTCGCGTCTAAGGCGAGCCCTTATTTTTTCGCCGCCAGGATCTCTCCAAAGGTGGTGTCGAAGGAGAATCTGTTCACGGTGTCTTCTTTCGCGTCGAGAAATGGGCGCATCCGCCGCCAAGTTGCCTCCCCAACCTTGCCCCTGGAAACCCGGACTTCAAATCTACCCACCTCAAAGAGAATGCCATTGACGGGCGTCTTGCAGCGCAGAATCTGCGCAAACAGTCTTCCGTCCAGTGAGGAAGAGACCTCGTCTATACCATGAGGCTTGACCAATTGGATTGAGACTAGCGGCTCAGTTATTGGTTTGGAGTGATTTCGTCGTCGTAGAGTTCTTTTTCGGTTGCTTCTTCGGCGTTGAGACGAGCACGGCCCCGGCGTTCCGGTTGGATGACATGGACAATGATCTCGGCAGAACAGTGCGTGCGGCAGGGGATTACCGAGAACCCGATACCTCGCGAGGTAAAACCTCGCATACCTCCCAAGATCCATGAGCCGGAGCAGAACCTTCTTGAGACCGAAGCATTCGAGACAATAGGTTTGCCACCGGGAAGACAAATCTGTCCGCCATGGGTGTGGCCGCAGAGATAGAGATCGCAGAAACGCTCCGCCGCATCGTGAATCAGATCCGGGCTGTGACAAAGGAAGATGCAGGGATCGTCAACAGGAACTTCGGCCAGAGCTTCGTTGATATCGTCCGTGCCGTAGAAATGAGCATCATCGGTCCCCGCCACGTGAATCCGGGAATAGCCAACATCAATGCTCTTCGATTCATTGAGCAAGTAGTTCAATCCCATGTCCTCAAGGGGCGCAACCATGCTCAGCTCGTCATGATTACCAAGCACACCAAAGGCGCCATACTTGCAACCGCGCACAACTGCCAAGAGCGGACGCATCTCCTCAAGCACGCAAGAAAAATCTCCCTTGATCTCCAGCCTCAGGTCGCCGGTGATTACGGCAAGATCAAAATCGAGTTGGGAGCAGGCCTCCGCTAGTCGCGTCCCTAACCCCCGCGATCCGTCAATATGAAGATCGGAGAGATGAAGAACTCGAAGCCCAGCCACGTCCCCAGACACGCCCCGCAAATAGACTTCATTTTCCACCAAGTTGATCCGCGTTGCTTTTTTCGCAAGAGGCACATAGACGCCTGTCAATGCCATCGCTTGGCGCACAACCCGCAAGGCGGGATCGATCATTTGAAATGGTATCCACTTGCGCCCATCACCGAACGATTGCGGCTGCCCTTCCAATCGACGGCGGCACTCCGCTCGGTCAAGCCCGAGACGGATTTCGGGTGAAAGAACGTCAGCATCAGCTCTGTTGGCTTGGAGAATAAGCGACATGGCCCCTCTATCGGTCATTTGCCCAATTGAGATTCAATCTTCCCTCTCAACCTTGAAGTCGCCTCTGGGTATCCATGAAGACACGGTGGGTATCGTCGCTGAAAAGCACCATGAAGACGGTCTCGACGACTTCATCTCGAGCCAAGAAACTTGCGATCGAAGTGAGCGCGATTTCCGCAGCTACGGGAATGGGGTAGCCGTAGATGCCGCAAGAAATGGCTGGAAAGGCGATTGTCCTCACACCTTTCTTGGCGGCAATCGTCAGCGATTCTTTGTAGCAGCTGGCGAGGAGAGAAGCCTCACCGTGGTCTCCACCGCGATGAATTGGCCCCACTGTGTGAATGACAAATGAAGCCTCGAGCCCGAAACCAGGTGTCAAGCGTGCAAAACCAGTTTTACACCCTGGCGGTTGTAACTTGCGGCATGCGTCCAGCAACTGGGGACCCGCGGCACGATGAATCGCCCCATCAACACCGCCTCCGCCCAGGAGCGACGGATTGGCGGCGTTCACAATAGCCTCGACCTGGCAGCAAGTTATGTCACCTTTTTGACAAACGACCCGCCGCAGTGACTCCTTTTCCCGATCATTCATAGCCGGGCCCTCCTGCGCTGCGAATTTCGGTGCGCTTTCGCACGTAAGATCGAATTTGAACAAGGCTTTAGGTCAATCGGAAAAAAGTACGATCTCACTAATAAGACGAGGAAAAAGATCTGTGTGGACATCTATATAGGTTAGTCTGACATGGTGCAGGATCAAGAGAAGTAGAATTCTATTCCGCAACTCTTGCTCCCTCACAACACGTGTTGTTTATTTTTTTAATTCCTGGGAGAACCGTTATGAAGAGATTCTACGGTTCACTTCTCACGACCGCAGCCCTCTTGGTTTGTTTTGCCTACGTCGGCACATTCGCGACCGCGAATAACGACGACGACGATCAGGTACACACATCCAAGTTGAGCTACAAGTCGTACACGAAGTGGAACATTCTCTTGCCCAAGGAAACTTTCACCCCTGTGTCTGGATCCATCGAAGTCGGTAGCGGTTACAAAACCGAGATCGACGGCATGGCTCTGGCAATCGACTGCAATGCAGACGGTAAGGTGGATGAAAAAGCCAAGGGCACCGGCGGCCTTGTTACCCTCAAGGGTAAGAATGCTGACGGGACTAAGTTCAAGTACACTGTACGTCTGAAGAATGAAGGTGGCTGGAAATGGTCATCTTCGGGTGCACTCGTCGGTAAGGTTAATGGTGTCAGAGTTAAGATCATTGACCAAAACAACAACGGCCGCTTCAACGATTTCGGTGAAGATGCTATGGTTGTTGGCAAGTCGAACATCGCTTCGTTCTTGTCCCGTGTCATCAATGTCAAAGGTGAGCTTGTGGAGATTGAAGTTGCTACGAATGGCAAGACAATCAGCTACAAGCCTTACTCCGGCAAAGCTGGCATCCTCAACTTGCGCGCCAAGTACAAGGCAAAAGCAAAACTCATCGCTGCTATCGTAGTGAATGACAACGGCGATTACTCCTTCAACTTGGCTAACGCAAAACAAGGTCTTCTGATTCCCGAAGGTAAGTACACCATCGAATCAGGCAAGATCGCTATGGGTAAGGAAACTGCTCTGATCAAAAAGGGCACATCCAAAGTCATCGCAGTTTCGGCTGACGAACCAAGCGTTTTTGCTTGGGGCGGACCCATCCGTGCTGAGTTTGAGTACACCCGCAATGGCCAAGACGTCACCTTCTCGCCGCAGAGCCTTTGGTTCTATGGCAAGGCTGGTGAAGAATACCACAGTTGGGTGCCAGATGGCTCACCACCTAAGTTTGTCATCAAAGACAAAAAGGGTCGTGAAATCACAACGGCTAAATTCTGTGGAACCTGAGGGGGCGGTTTTGCTCCGGTCACCGTGCGTGTACCGAAAGATGCTGAAATCGAAGTTTCCCTTGAGCACAAACGCAAGTCGTTTGGTGGCATCACGGGAGTCCCTAAGGGCGACAAGGTCGAAGGCGGAGTGACGGGCACAAACTAGGCCCTCCTCTTCTCTACGACCACCGAAAATACTTGCTCAAAAGGCCGGCGCTTCACCCGCGTCGGCCTTTCTTTTGGCGCTGTCCTTGCGAGCTGGTGATGATTGGGCGTTTCACTTCTTCTGTGTTCGTGTGTCGATGACGACGCGGAGATCCTGCTCACCGCCAACAACGCCAGTCAGCGCGACGCTGGGACCCCAGGTGGTTGCTTCTTCAAGGGACTCCAAAGCGAAATCATAAATGGCCGTGTCGTAGAAAACCGCAGTCAGTCGATAGCGTCGGCCAAGATGAACGTTCTTGATACGAAAATAGCCTTGGGCGTCGGTCATCACGCGCCATCGACCAAAAAGGACGTCTTTGTCTTTGTTTTCATCCCCTGGCACCAACTGCACCAGTGCTTTCGCCAAGGGTAGGCCATCACGATCCACGACAAGACCCGCCATGGTCCCTTCGTGATAGAACGTAAAATTGACCTCCTGTTTCGCACCGTCAGGATTCCAGATCCACTTGGACACCCCATCCCTGGCAGAATAGCCGTCTTGGGATTCGGTAGCTATTTGGAAAGTCCCCAGTGGAACGCCGGTGAAAGAGAAGCGGCCCAACTTGTCCGTCAAGGCCATTCGGTCTTCCTGACGAAGGGAAAAATCGAGTGAGCCACCGGGCATCCGGACGCTCCGAAGGAACACGGGCGTATGGCACCAGAATCCGTTGGGACCAGCCACGGTGCCAACAATGTGAGCCCCACGGTTGAGCCGCATGGAAATCGCGACCTTGCCGATTTTGTCAGCGGTGTAGGAAGCAACCGCGGAACCAGCAAAATGAGGATGGCAGGCAACAAGATAGATATCGCTGCTGCGGGGAATCTTCTTGATCTCGAAGTTTCCGGATTCATCAGAAGTGACAGCTTCGACAAACGAACGCCGGCCACTTGCATTTGTGGCCCAACAACGGATCTGCACACCGCCCAGAGGTCGCCCCTCAGGGGTCAGGGTATGACCTTCTTGAAGGATACCTTTGATGAGTTGAATGTCCGGATACTTGAGTTCACTGCCGGCAAACAACCATGTGGAAACGGGCAAGGTACTGAGAGGAGAAGAATACGGCCTTGCCGCATGAGGTTCATCTAGCGGTTGATAGAAACCCTCTTTGGCGGCAAAGACCTCGACGTTCCCGGCAAGCGCTCCGGCGATCCTGTACCGGCCCTGGGAATCGGTCAAGGAGCAAAGAGAGTCATCGTGGGTGAATGCACCGCGCTCGCGAATAGAAACACTCACGCCGGGAATGCCAAGGCCTGATTCGAAATCGGCTATCTGACCAGTGACCGTGCCCCGGGAAATGCTCGCCGCAGGAATCATTCTGTAGGTCTTTTCAATCAATGCTCCTTCGGCATAGGAATCGTCGGTGCCCAGGAGCCAATTGAACACGGGTTCACCGCCATCGACTTCGTTCTCAGTTTTGAAACCAAGAACGGAAACTAGGATTGCGTCAATATCTTTGGGATCCACATGCTGCAACTCAAAAATGCCAACCCCATTTGTTCTCGTTTCTCTATGCCTATTGCCTTGGAAGGTATCGATTGAGACGAGGGCGCCGGAGATGGGGGCCAGAGTATCTTGGCGAACAACCAGCCCACGTACTGTGCAACCGCGATTCAAAGTGATCCGCAAAAAAGACAAGAACTGTTCCTTCCCTTCCGCGGGACATACAACCTGGCTTAAATAACCTGGATGAGAAACGGTGAGTACCTGGGGCTCACCCTCAGACGAGGAAAATGTGAAACAACCTCTATCGTTGGTAACGATCTCTTCCCCTTCTATGAAAACAGCATTCCCAAAGGACCGATGCAGGCGGGGCGTTAGGGTTGCGTTAGCGATAGGCTCTCCATTCCCATCCACGACGATCCCCCTTATTTCCCTGAGGGGATTCAACTCAAGGGTGACCGTATCGATGGCGGTCCCCACGAAGGCAAGCAGGTCTCGTGAAAATCGACCTTTCAAACGAGGGGCGAGTGCTCGGAGGAAATAGGACCCAGGGGCGACATCGTCGAAGACACAACGTCCCCTTTGGTCTGACCTCAAAGTGACGAGAGGTTTGTTACTTTGAACATGACCGATTGGCTTGTCAGAATCGATCGCAAAAAGAGAGACGTCTGCACCTTTCAATGGCCGCTTCTGATGAAGAACAAGGACGGGAATTTGCTCCTTGGGAAAAAGCTCAACGACGCCTAAATCGGATGGGAAAGGATTTCCCCTTTTTCTCAGGTTGATGGATGCGGAGACATACTTGGCCGTCTTCAGCCGGAAACTCTGAGCCCTGAAACTATCGGGGAGACTTAATGAGAACAGTCCGCCTTCTTCTACAATGACCTTTGCCCGGGTTTGGCCGTTGATATGGGCAAACCACAAGGGTGTTCCAGTCTTGAGCGGATCACCATACTTGATCTGTATCTTGCCGCGCATGTTGCTGCCGGAAAGTGGCGCTTTCTTGGCATTATACTGTGATGATTCCGCAGAATGGCGGCGCGGTTGAGTCGCAACACTTGCACCCGAAGTTTCATGCAAGGAGGTCCCAGAAAGATGATCGTGACTCTCCAGGTGGGTGATCCAGGCGAGGATCCCACTGGCAAGAAGCAACACGGTCAAGATGCCGATTACAAGACGCCTCTCCATGGTGATCTTCTCCAGCACAACGGACCTGAAAATCCCGAAGATCGCCTGCGACCACAGGGGCCCCAAGACCATTCGTCGGCGCCCCGGTGGCAAAGTGTAGCATCAACAACCAATTCGTCGAAGTATCTTTGTCGGAGTTGACCCGACCAGTTCGAAAAGAACGATACCGGCATCAAAAGCCGTCATTTCGCCCTCAACTTCAAGGTGCGCTGATCCCCCGGAGCAAGTTCGATCGTCTGGCGAGACAATTCCTGCCCGTCTTCTGAGGCCGCACAAACGGTATAGACTCCGGGTGTCCGGACCGTCTCGTAGCGACGATCCTTGAGTGTCACTCGCCACCGCTGTCCATGGTCTTCAAGAAAGACACGCGTCAGGCTGGATAACTCCTCAGCCAAGACAATTGTAAGGGTCGCGGACTTTTGCAAACGAACCGTCCCTAGATCGAAGACAGAGTTGGGGGTGGCGGCGTGGGTCCCGAGATCGAGAGCGGCGTATCCGGGAACTCGCAATGTTAAGCGATACGGACGGGAAGAAACCGGCCCGATGTCGAGCTTCCCATTCTTGAACCGAAAGACGGCTCCCCGAACGGCTCCTTTATTCCACGTCGAAACACTTCCGGTCGCAACGGGCAATCCATCTGGGCCGAAAACGGATCCAACGAACCGAGCGGTCGGCAGGTCCTC
>JAJRYU010000752.1 GCA_024275615.1 Planctomycetota bacterium | reverse complement strand
TTCAGGGATGTTCTGGTTCACCACGGGTGCAGTGGACATTGACACGAACAAGTACGTTGGATTTCCTCAAGCCAATCTTAGCGCTGCTTACGGCACGTCATTTCCATCTCAGTTTCGGACTTGGGGTAATAGCGCAAACCAAGACGTTGTTATTTCGGATTTACCGATTCTCGAAATGGACGGTTTTCAAGGCTATGCTTGCCTGGTCGGTTTTCGCCTGCGGTTCTGCAACAATGTCAACACATCGTTTTACAATGAAAGTCCAGGCTCATACAACCAGGCGATTACGGGGACTGCTATTCGAGATCGCCAAAGCGTCACGAATATAAAGGTGTGGAACAACGAACAAGGATTCCGCGTACGCTACAACAGCAAGACCGACTGGGATACGATTGAGAATATCAATGAGACTAGGTTTGACGTACTGAACAAATCCTATGTCGGGGCAGAATTCTTCCACCAAGCCCGGAGCCAGACTTTCAAAGATCTGACTATCAGCGGTTATGCGCTGGCGGGCATGGTTGTCTCGGGGAGTACAGACAATTCGTCTGAAGTGAGTTTCTTGAACGGTCCATTCTACTCGAATTATGCCAGTTGGGACTCCTTGGTTGCGCCATGCAACAAGGTCACACAAATGAATGCGACCAATATCACGTCAAGTTCGGCGACAGTAAGCTGGAGCCACAGTGATCCAATAACTGCAACTCGATTCTTAGTTCGCTACCGCGACATGAACGAGAGTATTTGGCACTACGAGACTCAAGCCAATGGCCTTATCCACAATGTTGTTTTGTCAAATCTTAGTGGCAACACGCAATACGAATATCAAGTCGTTGTCGCGTGTGGCCCAAATCTGGCGGGTTGGCATGCCAGGAAGATCTTCATGACACCCTAGTCCGGATTTTTCGAGACCAAGTGCTTGTTGTCGGCAACGGTCGTCAAAGGTCATGAGCATATGCCAGAGTGAAGAAGAGGCCCAACAAATCCCCTTCTTCGCTTTGGCGATGTTTTACAAGATAACTTTGTACTTGTGCGCTGACTCGAAACTGATACTGTCCTTCCATCATGAAGACGACCTGCAAAAAACAGAAACAGCTGAAACAGCGGCCCCGAGGGTCCAGCTAGCGGTTTCTTTGCATCTTCTTCGCACCGAACACGCCGGCTGAGCCCTAAGGGCTCAGCCGGTTTTTTTTATGCCTTTTCGTTTCCAGGCCTTTGAGCCAATAACCCGGAGAGTAGATCATGAAGTTTTCAAACAAACAGATTCGCGTGGTTCGCCAAGCCAACAGTGTTCCTTTTTTCTTGAGATTCACTGGAGAATTGTCGGGAGGAATACGTGATGGCGAACAGCCCGCACCTCCAACTCGTTGACAGCACACTGAGAGAAGGTGAGCAGCATCCTGGTGTTCGCTTCACCACGATGGATCGCATTGACATCGCTCTGGCTCTTGATCGCTTCGGCATCGACATCATTGAAATGCCGACTCCTGTTGCCTCACCTCAGGCTGGCGCCGACATTCAGGCCATCGCCAATCTTTCCTTGACAGCAAGAGTCGCCTGCCACACACGCTGCCGTCCTGATGAAATCAACCAAGCTGCAGATTGTGGTGCGGATATTGTCCACGTCTATATGGGCAGCTCTCCAACCTTGCGAGAACACGGTCATGGCCGCGATCTATGCCGAATTCTCAAGGCTATTGATGAAGCGGCCATAGCCGTTTCGCGCACGAAGCTGGCAAGCAGGTTTTCCTGCGAGGACGCTTTCCGCACTCCCATTGGTGAACTCAGCCGTATCCTACTTCACGCTGAAGAAGCTGGGTTTCAGCGCGTTGGCATTGCCGACACTGTGGGGGCCGCCTGTCCCAAACAAGTGACCGAGGTGATTGGTTTTGTCCGGCAACTAGTCGCCACCGAGATCGAATTTCATGGCCACAATGACGGTGGTTGTGCGGTGGCCAATGCTCATGCAGCCTTTCTTGCTGGAGCGAGTCATATTGATGTGACAGCTCTTGGGTTGGGAGAGAGGAACGGGATTACGGCCCTATCCGATTTCGTCGCCAGGCTGTGGCTCACTGAGCGTGCCAGTGTGGCGCGCTATTGTTTGCCAGAGCTGATCGGGATTGATGAGTTGGTCGCTGAGCGGGCGCTGGTTTCTGTTCCTTTTTCCGCATGTATCAGCGGGGCCAACGTCTTCACCCACAAGGCTGGACCACACATCAAGGCCGTCGTGTCCAACCCCGAAACTTATGAAGTGCTCGATCCGGCGGCGTTTGGGCGGAAGCGCTCTCTTGATGTGGCGCATCGTCTAACCGGTCGCCACGCCATCAGCTTCCGTGTTCGAGAGCTCGGAGTTCAGCTCTCTGAAGAACAAATCAAACGCATCACTGAGGTCGTCAAACTTGAGTCCGAACGGAAGCCAATTGGCCTGGAGGGTCTCGATCGCATCATCTATCGATTTAATACTGAAAAGGGGCATAGCCATGGGAACACTTTCTGAACGTATCCTCTCGCATTCTGTCGGGAGAGAGGTTGTCGCAGGCGAAACCGTCGACGTTTCTCCCCATCTGGTCATGATGCATGACAGCATTGCACCCAGTGTCTTGAGTGTGCTCAAGCAACGAACCGGAACAACAAACGTCTCGTTCCCCGACCGCTTGGCTGTCGCTTTTGATCACGTTTCTCCTGCCGCGAACTTAGCAACTGCAGAGGCCCAGAAGGAGATTCGAGCATGGGTTAAGGAACAAGGCGTGAGCCGCTTTCGTGATGCCGGAGAAGGCATTGCACACCAACTTTTGGTCGAAAACCACTGGGTTGCACCGGGTTCGATCGTCATTGGCAGTGATTCCCACTCAACCACCTACGGCGCGGTTGGTGCTTTCGGAACAGGCATGGGGTCGACGGATATCGCCATTTCCCTGCGGACTGGCCGGACCTGGCTGAAGGTTCCGGAGACAATTCGGGTTCTCGCGAGAGGAGAGTTCCAGCCGGGAGTGTCGGTGAAAGACCTGTCCTTGGCGATCATTGGGCGCTTAGGGGCAAGAGGAGCGACCTACAAGGCGATCGAGTATCACGGATTGGAATTCCTCGGCGCAGCCGAGCGTATGACCTTAGCTTCGATGGCCGTGGAAGCTGGCGCGAAAGTCGGAATCGTCCCACCGGCCGGTCTTGATGAGAGTTGGATAATTCCCGAGTGGTTTCGCGGTTTGGACGGTGAAGCCGTCTACGCATCAACCTTAGAAATCGATCTTGGCATTTTGACGCCAAGAATCGCGCGACCCGGGCACCCCGATGACGTCAGTGATCTCAGGGAGCTCGTTGGACAGCCCATTGATGTTGTCTATATCGGCACTTGCACCAACGGGCGCCATGCAGATTTATCGGCTGCCGCAAGAATCTTGCATGGCAGAAAAGTAGCTTCCCACGTCAGGCTCATTGTCGTTCCAGCTTCACGCCAAGTCTTGCAAGCAGCCATATCTGATGGGAGTTTGCAGTCCTTAGTTGATGCCGGGGCCATCATTGGGCCGCCAGGTTGTGGCGCTTGCATCGGTCGACACATGGGCGTGCTTGCTGCCGGTGAAGTCTGCTTGTTCACAGGGAATAGGAATTTCCGAGGACGCATGGGCTCTCCTGAAGCGGAGATCTATTTGGTTTCGCCACAAGTCGCTGCCCTCAGCGCCTGTCTTGGTGAGATCGCCAATCCCAATGAAATGATTTCGGGAGTCTTAGCATGAATCGCATCTGGAAGTTCGGCGACGATATTGACACGGACCAAATTGTCCCTGGACGATATGCGCCCTACATGACATCTGAAGATGAATTGCCTCGTTTTGCCTTCATTGAAGCAAGGCCGGAATTCCCTGAACAAGTGAATCCCGGTGACATCCTTGTTGCCGGAGAGAATTTTGGCTGTGGTTCTTCCCGGGAGTATGCACCCTTAGCGCTCAAGCGCTGTGGACTCACAGCGATTGTGGCCAAGAGTTTCGCTCGCATCTTTTTCCGCAACGCCGTCAACATTGGTTTGCCTCTCTTCGAGTTTGATCTGGAGTCCATCGACGATGGGGCCAGCATTGAATTTGACTTGGAAAATGGCTGCCTGCGTGTGTCAGACCAACTCATCGAACTGCCCAGGCCGCCGCGCCTATTTCGCGAGGCGTGGCAAGCGGACGGCCTC